>JAHWJJ010000056.1 GCA_019348475.1 Gemmatimonadota bacterium
GAACTGCTCGGGGTAATGCACCGCGTCCTTGAGCAGCGTCGCGTGCTTCGGAATATCGACGACCGGTGGCCGAGGAAGGACCGTGATGGGCCGTGCTTGCAGCAGATGGACGGTGCCCCCGGCGATCGCCCACTCGATGTCCTGGGGGGTACCGAGCTGCGCCTCGATTCGCTCCGCCAGCGCGGCGACCTCGAGCGCCTGCGGCGCCGTGATCCCGCCGTCCGCTTCCTCCGTACAGCGCGCGGTGCCATCGGCGACCACCCACTCCTGCGGGGTGGCGAGGCCGGCGACGAGCCGCTCCCCCAGGCCAGGGACGGCGCTCACCAGCGTCTCGCTCCGATCTCCGGTCACCGGATTGGCGGTGAAGGCCACGCCCGCGGAGTCGGCGGGAACCATCCGTTGCACCAGCACGGCCATTCCCGTCCCGTCCCCCGACCCATGCGCCGCCTCGTACGCGTGCAGTCGGTCACTTGTCGCGGAAGCCACACAGACCGTGATCGCCCGGCACACGGCGTCCATCCCGCGGACGTCGAGTACCGATTCGTACTGGCCGGCGTAGGAGGCGCCTTCGAGATCCTCGGCGGCGGCGGACGAGCGCACCGCCACCGGGCCCCCGCCGAGCCGCTCGAGACCGGAAGCGACCGCCTGGCGCAGTCCCTCGGGGATCGGATCGGAGGCAGCCTTCGAGATGCGCGCGCAGGCCTCGACGGGAATCGCGAACCCCTCCGGAACGGGAAATCCACTCGCGAGGAGCCGAGCCAGGGTCGCCGCCTTGCGGCCGACCCGATCCGGGTCGCGTGCGCGCGGGTCGTGGAGGAAGAGCAGGTCCACGCTCACCGCGTCGCTGCCGAACGCCTGCCGTGAAATCGTCGTCGTCATGACTCGCCTTCCTGGCTGTCCAGCAGCCTCGGTCGAAGGAGTGGCTCGTGGTCGCGATCAATGGGCGCGATGGCGGAGCTTCGGAAGTTCGCCAGGGAATCAGGGTGGCGGCGAAGCGGAGCGGCGGGCGATCCAGGCCGCCTCCCCGAGCGGGGCCGACGCCAGGTCGATGCGTTCGACGCGCGCCAGCCCCGCTTCCGCCAGCCACCCGATGATTCGCTCCTCGGGATGCGGGCCCCCGGCATCGCTGCGGAGCGCCAGGTGGAGCCGGTAGACCGCTCGGGCCAGGGCGCGGGTGGGCGGACCCGAGTCCGGCACGTCCACCACCACCAGGGTTCCTCGGTCCGCCAGCGCGATGCGCAGCCGCCGGAGGAGAGCCCGGGCAGCCTGCGGCGGCTCGAGCCGCAGTACGTTGGCGACGACGATGCGATCGAAGCGTCCGGTCTCGAGCGGCACCTCGTGGTAGCTGCCGGCGAGGGCGTGGACGCGATCGCCCAGGCCGAGCGTGCGTGCGCGGCCGAGGAAGGCGGGGCACACCTCCGGCAGGTCGAGGCCCGCCACCCGCGTTCCTGGGTCGCGCCGGGCCATCTCCAGGCTCCAGACGCCCGAGCCGGCGCCGACGTCGAGGATCTCGCGTGCCGGTCCCGCTCGCTCCGCGAGCTCGGCGGCGGCCCGTTCGAAGTAGCGGCCGAGGCGGCCCACCGCATCCCGGTAGCAGGCCTCGCGCTCCGCGGTGGCCCCACTCGACCAGGTCAGGTGCCGGCCCGTCCGCAGGTAATCCGCCACGCCCCGCCAGAGCTCGAGGGTCCCGGTGAGGCCTCCGGGCGAGTCGGTCTCGAGGGGCCGCAGCAGCGGACCGGCCACCCAGCACTCGCCCCGGCGCCCCGCCACGCCGAGCTCCGCGAGCACCGAAAGGACGCGCTCCACGGCTTCGGGGTCGAGCCCCTTCGCGCTCGCCAGATCGCGCGCGGGCAGCTCGGCGGCCACCAGGGCTTCCAGCAGACCCGTGGCCGATGCGCCCGCCAGGGACGCGACCACGCCGTCGAGCAGCCCCGCCTCGAATGCGAGCGTTCCGGTCGCGATCACGTCGCCTCGGCGTTGCCGCTGCCGTCCCCGGAGCCGGGCGCGCCCTCCACCCCGGTATCGCCATCCCGAAGCGCCGCCACGATCAGCCCGACGGCCCAGCCGACCGCCAAACCCGACTCGGCGCCGTCGAAGCCGAACTCATCCTTCATCATCCGCCAGCTCTCCGAACTCACGAGATGGTGGAGCACGGCCGCCACCCGGCGGCGGCCCGCGCTTGAGAGATGTTCCGTGGCCTCCTCGAGCACGCCCTGGAGCCAGCGCGCCCGCTTCGCCCGCTCCCGCCTGCGCACCTCCTGCCCGAGATCCGTCTGAAGCCGCGCGCGCACCAGGTTCTCGTGCGCATCGAACAGGGCGAACAGCCTCGAAGGAGCCTCCGGCAGCTCCTCTGGACGCTCCGGCTCTGCCTGCAGGTTCAGCGCGGCGAAGCGCGTGTCCAGCCCCTCGATCAGTGCTTCGAGGTCAGGGAAGTGCCGGTACACCGTCCGCTCCGCCACCCCCGCGCGCCGGGCGGCCGCAGCCACCGAAAAGGTGTGCAGCCCTCCCTCGGACATCTCCTCCACCACGGCGTCGAGGATCTTCTCGCGCGTCTGCTCGGCTTGCTCGCGGCGCAAGGGGCTGCGATAGTCGCGTGTCTTGTTCGCTGTATTCATGTCAGTAATGATGACACCATGACCCGACGCCGTCAAGGGTGGTGTTTACGCGAGAGGAGGTCCGGGCCCGCCGCCGCGATGCGGCCGCGCGTTCGCTCGGCGAAAGTGTTTTGGCGCAGCCCGATGTGTTCTGCAGCCACTCCATCGTGAACAGCGTCCGCCCGATTCGACCCAGCTCCCGGAGCGCCACCGCCAGCCCGTTCTGCCGAGGGGAGTTACCGAGCTTCCGGAGCACGGCACTTCCTTGTGTACCTCAACAGGATCGTGGCGGGGGCGGCGCTCGTGGCCGCGCGCGAGGGCAGGGTCGCGACGCGGCGACGGAGCGGTGGAACCTCATGCTTTGAACAGGAGCTGTTGCAAGGCGGACGTCAGCCAGTCCGCATAGCGAGAGACCGACCAGCCTCGTTCCCGGATGAAGAGCCGATAGGTATCTGGGCCGGTAAAGGCCCAGAGAATGTCGGCCGCTTCGTGCTCTTGCAGGCCTGGGCTCAGGGCATCCAGCCTCACCCACTCTCGAACGAGCGGGGCCTGTCCCCCACACCGTCGGTCCTCCCCCTCCCGCCATGCCGACGCCAGATCGGCATCGGCGCTCCCTGCAGCACGAAGCACCTCGAGGACGTCACCGGTCCCCTGAAACAGTCTGACGTTGAAGTCGACGACGTGCCGGAGCTGCCTGGGTGGATCGTTTGCGCTCTGCCGAAGTTGCTCGCGCAGCCCCGGCAGGTCCGCCTCCCGCTCCACTTCGTCGAGGAGAGCGAAAAGGACCGTGCGCTTCGACCCGAACGTGGCGTAGAAGGTCTGCACGGCGACACCGGCATCGCTCGTGATGGACTCGATCGTCGTGGCCGCGTACCCCCTCTGGGCGAACAGCTTTCTCGCACTGGCGGCCAGCCGCCGCCGCGTCGCCTCCGCCTGCCGGCGACGCCGCGGCGAATCGTAGGTTCGCTTGACTTCTCCCATGAGGCAGAATATTACTCCAGAAATCGATGTAGTGCAACTACAACTAAATTCCAACCGCTCTCACGGGAGGCCAGGGATGAGCATCGTGGACAGCGAGATCCGGTCGGGTCGGATCGGCGGGCTGCTGATGGCCACCGCCGGCGTCGGGTTCTTTCTCTCGGGCGTATTGCATCCGCAGCCCCATGCGGATGTGCAGGGATTCCGCGATGCCATGACTTCCATGTTGTCGCACCCGCTGTGGCCCTGGGCCCACTGGATCGCCCTCGTAACGGGACTGCTCCTGACATGGCGGTCTGGTTGCTGGTGGACGCCGGCTGGGCGGCAGGCTCTGTTGCGGCGGGTGCGGGTGCGCGCCTGGCCATCGTCTCCACGCTGTTCATGAGCGTTCAGTGGGCGATCGAGATCGCGGCGCGTGGCGCGCTGGAGGCGTACGCGGCGAGCGAGGCCGCCCCGATGGTGGATCTGATCGACGTGATGCAAGCCGTCGGCTGGCCAGGACTCGGGCTCGGGTTCGGTCTGCTGGCGGCCGGCGTGCGCGGAGCGGCACCGCGCTGGATCACGATGCTGGGCGTGGTGGGTGCCGTGGCGATCGGGCTGGCGGGACTGCTCGCCCAGGGTCTCCACATCCTGCAGGCGGGGGTACTCTTCCTTGGCGGGAATCTGCTGGCGCTTTGGATGGTCTGGGCGGGCATCCGCGCCGCCCGCGACCGCAGTGGGATCGCCTCCGGAGCACAGGCACCGGTGATCGGGGTCGGGGCTGCTCTGTGATGAGGATAGGGAACAGGTGACCCACCGGCATTTCCGATCACACGAACCTGCTACGGGTGCCACTTCACGGGGGAGACTACTTCGGCGTGGTCACATCCAGGGGACAGGGAACGCGCTCCTCCCCCTGGGCGACGTCATGGTTCCGTTTCTGCGGTAGGCGGGACGGATGAAGATCGGCATCATCTCGGATACGCACGGGCTGCTGCGGCCGCAGGTGTTCGACGCGCTGCAGGGCGTGGAGCACGTTCTGCACGCGGGCGACGTGGGCGATCCCGACATCCTGGTCGAACTGGCCGCCCTCGCGCCGGTGACGGCGGTGTGGGGGAACGTGGACGGGATGCAGATCCGCGCGCGCGTTCCCGAGGTGGCGCGGCTGGAGCTGGGCGGGGTGCGGATCGCGATCATGCACGGGATGCAGCTCGGCTCGCCCACGCCGCAGAAGGCGGCCGCGGCGCACCCGGATGCCGGGCTGGTGGTCTTTGGCCACTCGCACCGGCCCATCATCCAGCAGGTCGGCCCCACGCTGGCCGTAAACCCCGGCAGCGCGGGTCCGCGCCGCTTCAAGGACCCCGTGACGGTCGCCGTCGCGGAGATCGAGAACGGGAGGGTCCAGGCGCGGCTGATCGACCTCATCCCCCGAAAGCCCTGAATCCACCGGTGTTCATCAGACCCGCGACCGCGCTGCTGGCGCTTTCTTTGTGCGCGTCGTCCGCCGTCTCGGCCCCCGCACAGCAGGGGTGGACGACGGACGACCGCGTGCTGCGCGCCATCTGGGAGGAGGGGATGCAGCGGTCGCAGCTGGAGCCGCTGGCGCAGGCGCTGACGGATTCCATCGGACCGCGGCTGACCGGGTCGCCGGGGCAGCAGGCGGCGCACGCGTGGGCGGCGGCGCGGCTGGCCGGGTGGGGCGCCGAGGCGCGGGTGGAGCCGTACGGCACGTGGATCGGCTGGCGCCGCGGGACGGCGCACGTGGACCTGGTGCAGCCGCGGACGCGCACGCTGGAGGCGCGGCTGCTGGCGTACAGCCGCGGCACCGACGGGCCGGTCACGGGGGACGTGGTGCTGCTGCCGGAGGTGGCGGATTCGGCGGGGTTCGCGGCGTGGCTGCGCACGGTGCGCGGGCGCTTCGTCCTGGTGGACGCGGGGCCGGTCACCTGCCGGCCGATCGAGAACTGGCAGCAGTGGGCGCTGCCGGAGACGCTGCAGCGGCTCGCGCGGGAGGTGGCGCAGGCGGACAGCGCGTGGGCGCGGCGGCGGGCGCGCACGGGGGTGCGCGGGGTGCAGCTGATCCATGCGCTGGGCCAGGCGGGCGCCGCGGGGGTGCTGACGCAGGACTGGACGGGCGGATGGGGCACGTCGTACGTCCACATGGCCCTCACGCCCGCCGTCCCCGTGCTGAACGTGGGGTGCGAGGACTACGGCCTGCTCTTTCGCCTGGCCCAGCGCGGGCAGGGGCCCGCCCTCCGGGTGGACGCGCGCGCGGAGTACACGCCGCAGGCGCCCGCGATGAACACGGTGGCCATGGTGCGCGGCCGCCGGCTGCCGGACGAGTACGTGGTGCTGTCCGCGCACTTCGACTCCTGGGACGCGGCCTCGGGGGCCACGGACAACGCGAGCGGCGCGGTGGTGATGATGGAGGCCATGCGCATCCTCCGCCGCGTCTATCCCGCTCCGCGCCGGACCATCGTCGTGGGGCTGTGGGGCGGGGAAGAGCAGGGGCTCAACGGCTCGCGCGCGTTCGCGGAAGACCATCCGGAGGTGATCGCCGGGCTGCAGGCGCTGCTGAACCAGGACACGGGCACGGGGCGCATCGAACGCATCTCGCTGCAGGGCTTTGCGCAGGCCGAGCCCTTCTGGCGGCGCTGGCTGGGGCGCCTGCCGCCGGCGCTGTCGGAGGGGGTGGAGCTGGACGCGCCGGGGCTGCCCAGCGCGGGCTCCAGCGACCACTCGTCCTTCGTCTGCCACGGCGCGCCGGCGTTCTGGCTGCTGTCGAGGTCGTGGGACTACGGCACCTACACCTGGCACACGGACCGCGACACCTACGACAAGCTGGTGTTCGCCGACCTGCGCCGGAACGCGACCATGCTGGCGATGCTGGCCTACCTGGCCTCGGAAGACCCGCGCCGCGTCCCCCGCACCCTGCGCCAGCTTCCCGCGGACCCGGCGAGCGGGCAGCCTGGGCGCTGGCCCGCGTGCCAGCCGGCCACACGGACCATCGGCGGTTGAAGAGGAGGCGATGGGGCAGATGGTGATCGTCGTCTACCGCCCCAGGCCGGGGCGCGAAGGCGAGCTGCTGGAGCTGGTGCGCGGCCACGTCCCGGCGCTGCGCGCGGAGGGGCTGGCGACGGCGCGGGCGCCGCTGGTCATGCGCGCGGCGGACGGCGCGCTGGTGGAGATCTTCGAGTGGACGTCGGCGGAGGCGGTGGAAGGCGCGCACCACAACCTGAACGTGCAGGCGATGTGGGGGCGCTTCGCGGAGGTCTGCGAGTACCAGACGCTGGCCGGCCTTCCCGAGGCGCAGCGCCTGTTCTCGCCGTTCGACCCGGTGGAGCTGTAGATTCCCCCGAAACACCCGCCGCCCGACCGGCGGCATTCCACACCCGGAGAACTGCATGAAGAGAACCGCATGGTGCGCGCTGGGCGCGGCCGCGCTGGCCGCCGCGCCGCTCCCCGCGCAGCCGGAGTGGACCACCACGGACCGCGTGCTGCAGGCGATCTGGGAAGAAGGGACGCGGCGGTCGCAGCTGGAGCCGCTGGCGCAGGCGCTGCTCGATTCGCTGGGCCCGCGCCTTACGGCGACGCCGGGGATGTTCGCGGCGCAGGCCTGGGCGGTGCGCAAGTACGCCGAGTGGGGGATCCCCGCGCGCAACGAGCGCTACGGCACCTGGCGCGGGTGGGACCGCGGCTACACGCACGTGGACCTGCTCACGCCGCGCGTGCGCACACTGGAAGCGATGATGCTGGCGTGGAGCCCCGGCACCGCCGCGCCGGTGGAGGCCGGCGTCGTCGTCCTTCCCGACGTGGCGGATGCCGCCGCGTTCCGCGCGTGGCTGCCGAACGCGCGCGGCAGGTTCGTGATGATCAGCTTTCCCCCGCCCACCTGCCGCCCGGACGAGAACTGGCAGAAGTGGGCGGTCCCGGCGGACTGGGAGCGCTTTCGCCAGGAGCGGGCGGAGGCGGCGCAGGCCTGGACCCGGCGGGTGGCGCGGACGGGGCTCACGGCGCGCGACCTTCCCGTGGTGCTGGAGGAGGCGGGCGCGGCGGGGATCCTGACCAACCTGTGGTCGCAGGGGTGGGGGGTGGAGAAGATCTTCAACGCCCGCACCCGCATGGTTCCCACGGTGGAGCTGAGCTGCGAGGACTATGGCCTGGTCTACCGCCTGGCGGCCAACGGCGACGATCCCACCCTGCGGATGGACGCCCGCGCCCGGTTCACGGGCGAAGCAACGCCCGTCAGCAACACCCTGGCGGAGGTGCGCGGGACGCGGAAGCCCGACGAGTACATCATGCTCTCCGCCCACTTCGATTCGTGGGACGGCGCGTCGGGCGCCACCGACAACGGCACGGGGACCGTGGTGATGATGGAGGCGATGCGGATCCTCCGCGCCGTGTATCCGCGTCCGAACCGCACCATCCTGGCGGGGCACTGGAGCGGCGAGGAGCAGGGGCTGAACGGCTCGCGCGCCTTCGCGGAGGACCACCCGGAGGTGGTGCGCGGGCTGCACGCGCTGTTCAACCAGGACAACGGCACGGGGCGCATCCGCAACATTTCCATGCAGGGCTTTACCCGCGCGGCGCCCGTGTTCCGCCGCTGGCTGGCCGCCATGCCGCCCACGGTCTCGGACAGCGTGAACATCCAGGACCCCGGGCTGCCCAGCGGCGGCGGATCGGACAACGCCTCGTTCGTCTGCCACGGCGCGCCGGCGTTCGGCCTGGGGTCGCTGTCGTGGGACTACGGCACCTACACCTGGCACACCAACCGCGACACGTACGACAAGATCTCGTTCGACGACGTGCGGCGGAACGCGCTGATGGTGGCGATGCTGGTGTACCTGGCTGACCAGGAGCCGGAGCTGCTGCCGCGCGACCGCCTCACGGAGTTCCCCGCGAACCAGCAGACGGGGCAGCCGGGGTCGTGGCCCGCCTGCCCGCCGCCGGCCCGCACGGCGGCGGAGAGCACCCGCTGAGGCCAAATCCTCCGGTCTTCTGTGCAGACGCCTCTAAAAGCATCACGCGGAGGACGCGGAGGAAGGGATAGAGGACGCGGAGAACGGACGAGCTCTCCGCGTCCTCCCCTTTTCCCCCGCGTCTCCGGTGCGTCAGGCGAAGCCTGACCTCTCTTGTGAACTGAAAGGAGTTCCCATTGCGGCCCTTTCGGTTATGGGTCGATCGACCCATCCGCAAACTCCGGGTGCATGGCAGATTGCCGCGCACGGGAGAGGGGGCTCACCCGGGCCCTGCTCCACGCGACACCGCCCGACGCGGTGGTCTGCACTCTGAACCCGGAGCACGACGATGAAACACGTCCTCGCGGCTGTTCTCGCGGCCCTTTCGCTGGCCGCTTCTGCATCCCCGGCGTCCGCCCAGCTCGCGTCCTTCGCCAGCCGCGGCGAGCCTGACCTGGCCACCGTACGCGCGGCGACGGACCGCTTTCGCGACGTGAACGTGGCGCTGGCCGAGGGCTACGTGCGCGAACCCATGAACCTTTGCGACACGGCGGAGATGATGGGCCGGCCCGCCGAGCTGGGGGTGATGGGGATCCACTACTTTCGCCCGGACCTGCTGGGGATCACCGGACCGCCCAACCCGCGGGTGAACGGAACGGGCACGCACACCGACTTCACGCGCCCGTCGATCCTGATCTACGAGCCGCAGGCCGACGGCTCGCTGCAGCTGGTGGCGGTGGAGAACCTGGTGTTCATCGCCGCGTGGGAGGCGGCGGGGAACACGGCGCCGCCCACGTTCATGGGCAAGTCGTACGACCTGATGGCGGACGACCCCGCCACGGCCGTGGACGAGGCGCACATGTTCGAGCCGCACTACGACCTGCACGTGTGGCTGTACCGCGAGAACCCCAACGGGCTCTTCGCGCAGTTCAACCCCAACGCCACCTGCGCCCACCACACGCAGCCGGCCGCGCACAGCCACTGAGCCGCCCGGCGCGGAAAACGAGGAGGCGCCGGAGAATTCCGGCGCCCCCTCAAACGTCAAGCGCCTCGACGCCGCGGGCCTGCAGCGAGCCCTTGAGCCAGAACCTGCGCACCTTCGCGCGCTTGCGGCCTTCCGCCAGCAGGTGGCTGGACTCTTCGGCGCGGTTCATCCCCATGGAGGCCCTGACGCCCAGCCGTGCCGCGACGTACTCGCCCAGCGGCGCGTCCGGGACCTTTCTCCACGACCTGCGCCCGGTGCGCCCGACGAACACGTCGGCATCGGGCTGCGACGCGTCGGCGAGGGCGAGCGACTCCGCGCGGCGGAAGGCGCGGTTCGCCTTCGCCTTTCGCCGGGCGATGGCCTTGTGCGCCTTGCCCCGCGATTCCGCAACGGTGTTGCGCCCGTCCTTGGCGTAGCTCAGCCGCTTCTTCTCCTGCGGCGTTCGCTCTCGCTTCATCAACAGCCGTGGTTCAGCGTTTAAAACAGGCCGGCGGCGAACGCGGAAGTCGAGCCGCACCGCGTGCCCAGGATTGGACATCGTCGTGCCATCGATGACGACGACCGTTCCCGCCCACGGCGTGATCAGCCTGACCTCGCGGCCCCTCCGTGCGGTCGAAGGCTGGCTCGTCCCTGCTCAGCCGTTGCCGCCGATCTTGCTGCCCGGCTTCGGCAATGGCCTCCGCCAAGCGTCGTATACTTTGTCTCGTTCCTGCGCCCAGAATTCCAGATTCTCGTCGGGCGTGTCTATGAATCCGAGCTGATTGGCAAGCGAATAAAATCCCAAACCCGGTTTGCCGCTGACGCCCACGGCCACGGCGCTAAGCATACGTCGGCCGGCTATCACCTCATCCTCGGCAATCTCACCCAGAATCTGCCCCGTCGCTTGGCTCATTTGGTTGCCAGTCGTCGGAAGGCCCATGATGAGTGCGATGTCCTGGTATGTTGTCACACCGCGATACTGGGCAGCACGTACAAGCTCAGCGAGCACGTGGAAGTAGACGGTGCTCCCGCGATACTTGGCTTTCACAACGGACATAAATTCTCTCAGTCCGGAGGAGCTAACGAATCGTGGTTCCACTCTCAATGCGCCTCACACCTCCTTGGGCCACTCCCCGTCGAAGGCGACGACGCGGGCGAAGGCCGCTTCGCCACCCTGGAACTTCCAGGGGAAGCAGCCGATGATCAGCCGGCGGTTCTGCAGGTTTGGGTGGCTGATGTCGCCGCCCAGGTTCTCGATGTGCATGCAGTTCTTGTCGAACAGCTTGTTGTGCGTGAGCTGGGAGTCCTCGTGCGGGAACAGCTTCGCCACCGCCTCCGGCCCGCCGAACTTGGCCTCCGCCGACGGACTCCAGCGCCGCGCGGCCGCTCAGGGCACCCGGCCCACCCGGACGGACATAGCCAGGCTGGCGAACGGCGCGTCCAGGTTCAGGTTCGCGCTGAGTGTGGCGCCCATGTGGGGTAGGCCGCGCGCCACGTACTGCGCCTGCAGCGGAATGCCCACCGTCACGAACGTCTCGCCCTCGCGGTCGCCGGAGACCAGCGCCAGCCCGGCGGAGACCGAGCCCCAGTTCGCCTTCCCGACGCGCCTTCCGCGCCCGTACATCACCCCCAGCTCGGAAACCACTAGCGACTCTGCCTCCGGCGTCAGTCCCAACTCCATGGTGCTCTGGAAGGTGAGGCGGCCGCTGAACACCCGGTCGCCGCGCACCATCGCCACGTCACCGGCAAGGCCAATCCCCACCGTCCCCACCGACACCCCAAGGCCGATCAGAAAGGCGCGCGGCTGCTCGGGCGTCGGCGCCGGGCGCCCGGTCACGATCTGCGCGCGGGCAGCCGCCGGCATGGCGGCAGAGGCCGCCAGCGCGGCCATCAGTGCCAATGGCAGCAGCGGAGTGTGCTTCATCGAGCCTCTGCAAGGGTGCACCGGGTGCGCAACGGGGCTGGTTCGCCGCGACATGCTCGGGGGCGGCTCGCTCACACCTCCTTCGGCCACTCGCCGTCGAAGGCGACGACGCGGGCGAAGGCGGCTTCGCCGCCCTGGAATTTCCAGGGGAAGCAGCCGATGATCAGGCGCCGGTTCTGCAGGGCCGGGTGGCTGATGTCGCCGCCCAGGTTCTCGATGTGCATGCAGTTCTTGTCGAACAGCTTGTTGTGCGTGAGCTGGTAGTCCCCGTCCGGGAACAGCCTGGCCACGCCCTCGGGACCGCCGAACTTCGCCTCCGCCTTCGCACGCACGCGGTCGCAGTGGCCGTGCATCCCCTTGCCCAGAAAGCGGCCGATCGGCAGGTCCATCGGGTGGTCCGTCGACACCACGTCCACACCCCAGATGTGGATCTCCTTCTCCAGCAGCCACGGCACCATGTCCGGATGCGCGCCGGGGTGCAGGTGGATGTACTTCTCCTCGTCCGCCTGGTCGCCCCACTGCGCGTAGCGGTGCCACCCGGTGTGCAGCAGCAGGATGTCGCCCTTCTTCACCTCCACGCGCGACTCGATCATCTCCGGCGTGTAGACGGACAGCTCCTCCATCTCGTCGCTCAGGTTCACGATGACGCCGGGGCCGCACAGCCACTCCATGGGGATCTGGTCGATCGTCATCCCCTTCGTCACGAAGTGCCGCGGCGCGTCCAGGTGCGTGCCCATGTGGTTGGACGTCTGGATGTACTGCGCGTTCACGCCGTGCTCCGCTTTGCGTTTGATGTACTTGACCTCGAACGGCGGGTAGTACGGCCAGAAGGGCGCCTGCTCGTTCAGCGGCTGCGACAGGTCGTACACTTTCATCGGATCTCCGGAAGGGCGGGGGTGAGCCGCGCGTCGGCCGCGGGGGCGGGCCGCATGAGCGCGTAGTAGGTCAGGAACGAGACGAGCGTGGCCGAGAACCACGCGCCGTCGAACAGAAACCGCAGCCCCGGTGCCATCAGTCCCACCAGCGCCACCAGCACGCCGGCCGCCAGCGCCACGACCGCGCGGGGGTTGATCCCGTTCGCGTACCGGTAGATGCCATGCTCGTCGTACAGCGCGCGCACGTCAAGGCGGCCGCGGCGCACCAGCAGGTAGTCCGCCATGATCACGCCTCCGACGGCGCCCAGCAGGCCGCTGTAGGTGAGCAGCCATCCCTGGTACAGGTCCAGCAGCTTCCAGGGAAAGATCAGCAGGCCGATGACGGCGGCGATCACCCCGCCGGTGCGGAAGGTGATGCGGCTGGGCGCCAGGTTGGCCAGCGTGAACGCGGGGGAGACGATGTTCGCCGCGATGTTGGTCGTAAGCGTGGCGACGGCGATCACCAGCATGGCGACGATGCCCAGCGCGGCGCTCCCCTGCTCGGCCGTAAGCCGGGCCACCAGCTCCACCGGGTTCCACATCGCCTGGCCGTACAGCAGCACCGTCGCGCTGGTCACGGCGATGCCGATGAAGGCGAAGAGCGGCATGGTGATGAGCAGCCCCAGCGCCTGCCCCACCGTCTGGTCGCGCTGGCTGCGGGCGTAGCGCGTGAAGTCGCTGATGTTGAGCGAGAGCGTGGCCCAGTACCCCACCATCGCCGTCACCCAGGGAAGGAACACGCCCACGGCGAAGCCGCCGCCGCGCGCGCCCGCATCCGCGGAGAGCCGGTCCGCGCCGCCCAGCATCCGCCCCCATCCGCCGGACGCACCCACCGCCCACCACAGCAGCGCCACCCCTGCCCCGAGCAGCAGCGGCGCGGCGAGCGTCTCCAGCCACTTGATCCCCTCCGTCCCCCGCCACACGAACCACAGGCTGATGGCCCAGAAGATCAGGAACGCCAGGTACTGCGGCAGCCCGTGGCCCATGAAGGTGCCCCCGCCGCCCATCCGCGCCCAGCCGGGCCAGAGGGTGCTGAGGATCACGTGGATAGCCAGCCCGCCCATCCACGTCTGGATGCCGAACCAGCCGCACGCCACCACCGCGCGCAGCACCGCCGGGATGTGCGCCCCGCGCGTGCCGAACGAGGCGCGCGCGTATACGGGGAAGGGGATGCCGTACCTGGTCCCTGCGTGGGCGTTGATGACCAGGGGGATCCAGACGATGGCGTTACCCAGCAGCACCGCCAGCAGCGCCATCCGCCAGCTCAATCCCGCCTGGATCATCCCCGCGGCCAGCATGTAGCTGGGGATGCAGACGCTCATCCCCACCCACAGCGAGGCGATGTGCCACAGGTTCCAGGTGCGGCGCTCCGGCGGCGTGGGCGCCAGGTCTGCGTTCAGCAGCGGGCTCGCGGGGAGGTGGGGGATGGGATCGGGAGCGGGCATGGTGAGCGGGTCGGTGGATGCCCGAAAGGGCGGTTCGTGAACGGCGGTTTGTGCGGCGGGCGACGGCGGGGCGAGGAGTTCCGCAGCTCATCGGGCCCGGACTTCATATCCTGCGCGGGCAGGATTTTACGGCCGCCGCTGCGCGGGCGCCCCCCTCCCCCGGCCCCTCCCCCGCAAACCGCGCGGGGGAGGGGAGTAGCTCATCGCGGGTCGCCGCACCGCGCGCGAAACTCTTACTGCTGCGGAGGTTCCGTCTGGCACCTCAATGCCGCTGTGCCGGGACTCATCGAGCCCGGA
>JAHWJJ010000393.1 GCA_019348475.1 Gemmatimonadota bacterium
CTCCCCCGGCAGTTTCGGGGGAGGTGCGAGCCTGAGCGAGCGGAGGGGGCGCGGCAGGGGAGCGGCCGGGGGCGGGGCCGGGGGAGGCCCCGCACGCAATCCCCCCCCGCCGGGAAAGCCGGCGGAGGGCGGACGATGCTTCGATCACCCGATGCGAGGCGGACGGCCCGGCGCCGTCAGAGCTCGATGCTGGCGCCGGGCTCCATGATCTCGACGCGGGCCGCATCGCCGACCATGTCGCGGAAGCCGGCGGGGTCCTGCTCGATGACGGGGAAGGTGTTGTAGTGCATGGGGATCACCACCTCCGGCTGGATCATCTCCACGGCGCGGGCGGCATCCTCCGGCCCCATGGTGAAGTTGTCGCCGATGGGCAGGATGGCCACGTCCACGCGCCCCTGCAGCAGCTGCATGTCGGTGATCAGCGCCGTGTCGCCCGCGTGGTAGATGCTGGGACCGCCGTCCAGGCTGATCAGGAACCCGCTGCAGTCGGTGGTGAACGTCCCCTCGTCGTCCCCCGCCACGGACCCGGTGTGCAGCGCGGGCGTCAGCTTTACGCGCCCGAACGGGAACAGGTACGCGCCGCCGATGTTCATCCCGTGCCCTTTCTCGGCTCCCTGCGTGGCGCAGAACCCCACCAGCTCGAAGGTGGAGACGATGGTGGCGCCGGTGGCCTTCGCGATCTTGACGCAGTCCGCGAAGTGGTCGAAGTGGCCGTGAGAGACCAGGATATAGTCGATCTTGCCCACGTCGCCGCTCTTGATGACGGCCACGGGGTTGTCGTCGATCCAGGGATCGATCAGGATGCGGGTGCCGTCGTGCTCCAGCGTGAAGCAGGAGTGGCCGTTCCAGGTAAGCGTAGCCATTGAAGTGCGTTAGTGCGTGAGTGCGTGAGTGCGTCAGTGGGATGCGCGGGAGCGGGCCGGTTACTCCCGCACTGACGCATTTCCGCACTCACGCACTTTCGTTTCAGCCGATCAGCGCCTGGTAGCCGGCCGCGTCCAGCAGCCCGTCCACGGCCGCGGGGTCGTCGGCGCGCACCTTGATCATCCAGCCGTCGCCGTACGGGTCGCTGTTGATGGCGGCCGGGTTGGCGTCCAGCGCGCCGTTCGCCTCCACCACCTCGCCGGCCACCGGCATGTACAGGTCCGACACCGCCTTGACCGCCTCGATGGTGCCGAACGGGGCCCCCGCGTCGAAGCGCGCGCCGGGGCTGGGCAGCTCCACGAACACGATGTCGCCCAGCTCCCCCTGGGCGTAGTCGGTAATGCCGACGTAGAAGACGCCGTCGTCGCCGGAGGGCTTGAGGTACTCGTGCTTGCTGGTGTACTTGAGGTCCTGCGGGACGTTCGCCATGGATGCTCTCCGCGCGGTTCGGGCCGGGGCCGGGATTTCGCCGGGAGATATAGGCCGCGCGCACCGCGACCGTCAAGCGCGCCGGCGCGCGGGACCCGGCCGCGCCGCCTCCCCGTCGGTTACTGTCATCTGTGCAGACCCCAAAAGCATCACCCCGAGGACGCGGAGGAGTTGAGTGAGGGCGCGGAGAACGCAGGGAGCTCTCCGCGTCCCCTCATCTTTTCCTCCGCGTCCTCCGCGTGAAATTTCCGTTCTGTCGCGGTGCAGACGAGATTGTGGGATCCGGTAGCACGCGCGGCGCCGGATGTCCCGGGCGCGGGCAAGTGCACGCCGTGCGCGCCGATGGCGCCAGCGCGCGGACGCACTGGCGCGCCTCGTGCGGCGCGGGCGGGCATGCCGCCGCCGCGCACGCTCCCCGACCCCGATCCCGACCCCGCCGACGTGATCGGCGGCGCGCTGACCGCAGCCGAGGCCGCGGCGGAGCGGTTCGCCACGGCCAAGACCGAGGTGCTGCACGCGCTGGCCAGCGTGGACGAGGCGCTGGTGGAGCTGGTGCAGCGCGTGTTCGACGCCACCCCGCCCGAGTTCAAGCGCAGCTACACCGTCAGCTTCGACGACGCCGACCCGGAGCAGATGGACCTTCCGGAGTTCGTCCGCGCCCTGCTGGAGCGCCCCGGGGGCACCCGCGCCGAGGTCACCATCTCGGTCGCCGAAGACCTGTACGACGACGGCGCGGGAGAGGGGGACGACCGGGAGCCGTGAAGGCCCCGCCCCCTCAATCGTCCCAGCCGTCGTCAGAGGGCTGGACGTCGACCTCGGCGGAGCCGTCGGCCCGGTAGGTGACGTGCACCTGCCAGGGGCGGCAGCAGACCTGGCAGTCTTCCACGTACTCCTGCCGCGGACCGCTGCCGGGGTCCAGCACGATCTCCACCGTCTCGCCGCAGCAGGGGCAGACCACCACCGCCCCGGTGTCCGCCGTGCCGTCGCCCAGCGGGAAGTGTTCGTCCAGCCCGGCGTCGTCGGGCTCGTCCGCGATGTAGATCATGACACCAGTATGGGCCGGCCGGGGCACGCCGCCAAGCGTTGCGCGCGGGACGCTTGCCGTGCGGGGGCGGCGCCGGGTACAATCCATCCGGTCCCGTTGCCCTGATCCACCCGCGCCAGGTACTCCCATGAAGCGCTTTACCCCCGTTTTTCGCGCGGCGCTGCCGCTGCTGGCCGCCGCCGCGCTGGCCGCCTGCTCCGGCCCGCGCACGGCCGACACCCCCGAGCCGCGGACGCAGGCCGCCCCCATGCCGGACGCGCAGCCGCCCGCCCAGACGCCGGCGCAGCGCCCGCCCCCCGCCAGCCCGCGCGACACGGCGGAGATGAGGTTCGCGAACGACCGCATCTACGTGGACTACGGGCGGCCGTACATGCGCGGGCGCACCATCATGGGCGGGCTGGTGCCGTACGGCCGCGTGTGGCGCACCGGCGCCAACGCGGCCACCACGCTGGTCACCACGCGCGACCTGCGCATCGGCGGCACCCCCGTCCCGGCCGGCACGTACACGCTCTACACGGTGCCGGGGGAGAACGAGTGGCAGCTCATCATCAACCGGCAGACGGGGCAGTGGGGGACGGAGTACGATCCGGCGCAGGACCTGGCCCGCATCCCCATGCGGGTGGAGCGGACGCCGCAGCCGGTGGAGCAGTTCACCATCGACCTGGAGCCGGGGAGCGGCAACGCGTTCAACCTGAACCTGCGCTGGGAGAACACGCGTGCCTGGGTGCGCGGCGAGGTGGTGCACCCGGGGGCGCAGTAGCGGGATGGAGGCCCACAGCCGGACGGCGGAGTTCGCGGAGCCGTTTCACCGCTTTGGGGAGTGGATGGAGCGCGCCATGGCGGCGGGGGTGGCCGAGCCCACCGCCATGGCGCTGGCCACGGCGGACGCGGAGGGGCGCCCCTCCGTGCGCATGGTGCTGCTGAAGGGGTTCGACGAGCGCGGCTTCACGTTCTACACCAACCTGGAAAGCCGCAAGGCACGCGAGCTGATGGCCAACCCGCACGCGGCGCTCTGCCTGTTCTGGCAGCCGCTGGAGCTGCAGGTGCGCATCGAGGGCCCCGTCCGCCCCGTCTCCGACGCCGAGGCCGACGAGTACTACGCGTCGCGCGCGCGGGGCAGCCGCATCGGCGCGTGGGCCAGCCGCCAAAGCCAGCCGCTCGCGTCGTACGACGAGCTGATGGCGCGCGTGCAGGACTACGAGGCGCGCTTCACCGGCGACGACATCCCCCGTCCCCCGCACTGGTCCGGGTTCCGCCTGGATCCGCTTCGGGTGGAGTTCTGGCAGGGCCGCCCCAGCCGCCTGCACGAGCGCGAGCGCTTCGACCGCGATGCGGAGGACGCCGGGCGGTGGGTGGTGCAGAAGCTGTATCCTTGACTGCAGGGAACAGGGAACAGGGAACAGGGAATAGGGAATAGGGAATAGGGAATAGGGAATAGCGGGCCGCCGTCGCGGGGCGCGAGGGTGGCTTGCACCGGGCCGGGCCCCAGCGTTTGCGCGGGGCCGGCCCTTTTGTTCGCCCGGGCGTAGAGTCTCGCGGTCTGCGGACGCGGCGACGGGGGTGCGCGCGTGCCGGAGGCGACCGTTCGCGCAGGGTCGGTGTACACGGTAGCTTCAATCATCCACCGAGCCAATTCGACCCGCCTGGACGCGCGCATGCTGAACGCGGTTCCCGTCGACGCCCCTGAGATCGACCTTACGCAGCTGGACCGCCTGATCGGCCAGGTGGAGACCGTGTTCCGCGGCAAGCGCGAGACGGTGCGCCTGTCGCTGGCGGCGCTGCTGGCGCGCGGGCACCTGCTGTTCGAAGACATTCCCGGCGTGGGCAAGACCACGCTGGCCCGGGCGCTGACCGCGGCGCTGGGGCTGGAGTTCCGCCGCATCCAGTTCACCAGCGACCTGCTGCCGTCGGACGTGCTGGGCGTGTCCGTCTACAACCCGCGCACGCACGAGTTCGAGACGCGCCCCGGCCCCATGTTCACCAACGTGGTGCTGGCGGATGAGATCAACCGCGCGCCGCCGCGCACGCAGAGCGGCCTGCTCGAGGCCATGCAGGAGGGGCGCGTGACCATCGACGAGCGCAGCTTCGACCTGCCGCGCCCCTTTCTGGTGATGGCCACGCAGAACCCGCTGGAGCAGCACGGCACCTATCCGCT
>JAHWJJ010000057.1 GCA_019348475.1 Gemmatimonadota bacterium
GCTCCGGCTCCGGCTCCGGCTCCGGCTCCGGCTCCGGCTCCGGCTCCGGCGTGGAGCGCTGCCGCCCGCTGTCGTCCGTACCGGTCACCATCGAGCACCTGCGTGCGGTCGGCGCGTGCGCAGATCAGCGGCGGCTGTTCCGCGACACCTTCCCCGAGGGCGGCCGCTGGCCGGACGACATCCCGCGCGCCCTGGAGGCGGGCCTGAGCGTCTCCTGGGGGATGGAGCAGCTGGGGCTTCCCCCGGTGCTGGTGGAGTGAAACGCCGGGTTTTACCTTGAAGTCCCGCCCCCCCGAAGCTGGGAGGGCGGGACTTTTGCGTGGCCGGGCTCAACTCGTTGGCAGATTCAAGTGGGTGCGTTGCCAAAATCAAGTGGCGCGCTACAACCGGCGGAGGCCCCCTCCCCCCCGGCCCCCCTCCCCCGCTCCGCGGGAGAGGGGGGAGAACTACGCCTCCTCCCCGGGCTCCACCGCCAGCTCAATGCGCCGGACCACCGAGGGAAGGTTCGACAGCACCTCATCATTCCGGAAGCGCAACACGCGGATGTTCAGCCGCTCCAGCGCCTCCCCCTCTCCCGCGAAGCGGGGGAGGGGGGCCGGGGGGGAGGGGGCCCTCCGCCGAGCCCGGGGTACCCGCCTTCCCGAGCCGAACGCCGCGGGCCGGCCCTCACCGGCCCCTCACCGGCCCCTCACGGCTCCGCGGCGCGCCGGCGTGCCTCCCAGTCCACCAGCGGCGCGTCGACCATCGCGTTCTGGACGGCGTCGGCCACGGCGCGGCGCAGCGGGGCCTGCTTCTGGTTCTGCGCCGTGGGGTTCACGCGCGTGGTGAGCAGCACCACGAACACGCTGCGCTCCGGGTCCATCCAGATGGAGGTGCCCGTGTATCCCGTGTGGCCAAAGCTGCGCGGGGAGAAAAACCGGCCCGCGCTCGACTCGCCGGACGGCGTGTCCCAGCCCAGCGCGCGGCTGCTGCCGGCCACCTGCGGCGCCGTCCAGCGGGCAATGGTCTGCGGGCGAAGGATGCGGACGCCCCCGTACTCGCCGCCGTTCAGCAGCATCTGCGCGAACACCGCAAGGTCGCGCGCGCTCCCGAAGAGCCCCGCGTGCCCGGCCACGCCCCCCAGCGCCCACGCGTTGGGATCGTGCACCTCGCCCCAGATCAGGCCGCCGCGCGCGCTGTCCCGTTCCGTCGCGGCAATGCGGTCGCGCGGCACGCCGGGACGGTACCCCGTCTCGCGCATTCCCAGCGGCGCGAAGATGCGGTCGTGCACGAACGCGTCCAGCTCCTGCCCCGTGATCCGCTCGATGATCAGCTGCAGGAGGATGAGGTCCCAGTCGCTGTAGACGGTCTGCGCGCCGGGGGTGCCGCGCAGCGGGCGCAGGTTGATCTGCTCCAGGTACTGCTGCCGTCCGCGGTGCGTCCGGTACAGCGGGGCGAACGCCTCCAGCCCGCCACGGTGCGTCAGCAGCATCCGCACGGTGATCGACTGCTTTGCGCTGTCCGCCAGCTCGGGCAGGTAGGATGCGACGGTGCGGTCCAGGTCCAGCCGCCCCTCCTCCTCCAGGATCATCGCCGCCGTCGTCGTGGCGACCACCTTGGTCACCGACGCCAGGTCGAAGAGCGTGCTGTCCGTCACCGCGGCGCTGCCGGGCGGCCAGTCCACCGCGCCGTAGCCGCGCAGGTGCACCAGGCGGCCGTGCCGCCCCACCGCGACGGCGATGGCCGGCGCCACCCGGTCCTCCACCGCCGTGAGCGCGATGGAATCCAGCTGCGCATTCAGCCGCGGCGTGAACCCGGCCTCGCCCGGCGGGGCGGCGGCGAGCACCGTGACCGCCTGCATCCGCGGCTCCGGCGCGGGCACCGGCGCCGGGACGGGCGCGGAGGCCGGAGGCGGCGTGCAGGCGCCGCCCAGCACGGCGGCCGCGGCGAGCGCGAGGGTACCTGGACGCATCGGTGTCGCTCCGCGTGAGTACGGTGGATCGGGATGTCGGATCGATCGGAATCGTAGAGGCGCCTGCGGGCGTGCGTCAATCGGACCATCGCCGACGGCGGTGCATGGAGGGGTGGACGCCGATTCGCGGCCGCGGCGCGTTCAATGAACGGTGGCGCGGCCGTTCAGTGAACGTGTCCGGCGGGGGGAGCGCGTCAGAAACGGGCGGCGGGATGCATTGCAAGATGGCGCAGGCGAACAGCTTAGGTGCGCATCGATCCGCGTCGCGCGGCGGGAACGCGCCGTGCCCAGCACGTAGCTGCCGGTGACGGTCACCCCAACCCCGCATCCGCCGATGAAACGCGCAGCCATCCTCCTCATCCTCCTCTCCGCCGTCCTCTCCGCCTGCGGCAGGGACGACTCCGCCGAGTACCTTGAATCGGCCCCGTCGAGCGTGGCACGTGGCGGAGAGCGCGAGGAAGCCATCGTCACCATGGACGCCGCGGTGCCGGCCCAGGCACCCACCGCGGCACGGGGCCGGGAGGGCGGCGCACAACCGCGGTTCAGCACGGCGGACACGGGCGTGGTGCCGCCGCAGCCCGGCCCGGTGGAGCCCGCCGTCTCCCTGAACCCCATGCTGATCCGCACCGGGACGGCGACCATCGAGGTGGATTCGCTGGAGCGGGGGATCGCGCAGGTGCGGGCGCTGGCGCAGCGCGTCGGGGGGATCGTGGGCAACACCACCATCAGTTCGGGCGCGCAGACGGCGCGGCAGGCCACGGTGGAGCTGCGCGTCCCCAGCGTGAACTTCGACCGCGCGGTGAGCGGGCTGGCACCCATCGGCCGCGTCGAGCACGTCCACGTGACGGCGGAGGACGTGGGCGAGGAGTTCACCGACGTAACGGCGCGCGTGGCGAACGCGCGCCGGCTGGAGGCACGGCTGCTGGACCTGCTGGAGCGCCGGACCGGGCGGCTGGAGGAGGTGCTGAACCTGGAGCGGGAGCTGGCCCGCGTTCGCGAGGAGATCGAGCGCTACGAGGGGCGGCTGCGGTACCTGCGCACCCGCACCTCCGTGAGCGTGCTGACGATCGCGCTGCATGAGCCGGGGGCCATCCTGGGCCGCCCCGGCGACCGCCCCATCCGCGACGCGTTCCGCCAGGCGTGGCGCAACTTCGTGGAGATGATCGCCGGGCTGATCGCCGCTTCGGGGCTCCTGGTTCCGCTGGGGCTGCTGGTGTACGGCCTGTGGCGCGCGGTCCGATGGATCCGCCGCCGCGACCGGGAGCGCGACGCCGCATATCGCGAGGCCCTGCGCCGCGACCGCGAGCGCACCCCGCCGCCGGAGGAGCCGGCGATGCGCCCCTGATTTCGCATGCTCGAACTCCGGCCCGCACGGCCGGCGCTCACTGCCAGGAGTGATGGAATAGATGGAGTGATGGAGTGATGGAGCGGAGTGATGGACACCGTACGGCGTCGGCCAGCATGAGCGCGGCGGAGTAGTTCCTCGGTAGGCGCCCCGCAGATCCAGCACGCGTGCGGATCGCGCGGGGCGCTTTCCTCAGAATCACAAAACATACGCCTGGCTCGAAACCAGGTCGAGGAAGAGCCTTTTGCCGGCTCCGCAATTCACCCGTTCACCCGTTCACCCGTTCACCCCTTCACCCCTTCACCCCTTCACCCGTTCACCCGTTCACCCGTTCACCGACCAGGCGCGACGCCGCGGCGGCGTCCATCACCCACACTGCCTCGCCGTCTCCGGGGCGAAGGAACTGGGCGGGAAAGCGGAACGGGTCGATGGGGCCGCGCAGCACCTTCCACGCGATCTCCGCCTTGTCCGCCCCCAGCACCGGCAGCTCGATGCGCCCGGCCGCGTTCAGCACGGGCATGGTGAGCGTGATGCGCGGCTCGCCCAGCGGCAGGTGCAGGTTGGTGGTGGCGGTGCGCTCGCGCTGGTGGAGCGCGTCCGTGAACGGAAACAGCGACGCGACGTGCCCGTCCGGACCCACGCCCAGGTGGATGAGGTCGAACCGCGGCACGCCGGGTCCGAAGAACGCCGCCAGCTCCCGCGCGTACGCCTCCGCGCCCTCCGCGGGGAGTAGCTCGCCGCGCATGCGGTGCACGTTCGCGGGCGGGATGGGCACGCGGGAGACGAACGCCTCATTCGCCATTCGGAAGTTGCTGCGTGTGTGGCCCGGCGGCACGCACCGCTCGTCGCCCCAGAACAGGTGGACGCCCTCCCACGGGATGCGCGACCGCAGCGGCTCGCTCCCCAGCAGCCGGTAGGCCTGCACCGGGCCGCTGCCGCCCGTCAGCGCGACGCTGAAGCGGCCGCGCGCCCGCACCGCCTCGATCGCCTGGCTGGCGAAGCTCTCCGCCAGCGCGGCGGAGGCGGCGTGCGCATCGGGGTGGATGGCGGCGCGGGCACCTGCGCGCCCGGTCTCGATGCTGTGCGGCGAATGCGTGGACACGGTGGATGGATGCGCGTACGTTCTGGTGAGCGAGCCCGGCCGGCTGCCGGGAGCATGATCGGATCGACAACGCGAACCGGAGAGGGCGACGTGCTCTTCAAGCGTCCCAAGATCCCGCCGCCGCGCCCGCCGGACCTGCCGTTCGACGAGGCCGCGCGCGACGCGCTGGGCGGCGCCACGGCGCAGGCCCAGCTCGCCAACGCCAGTGCCGTGCACGCCGAGCACCTGCTGCTGGCGCTGCTGGACGATCCCGCCGGCGTGCCGTCGCGCGCGCTGCGCCGCATCGGCTTTGAGCCGGACGACATCAGGCGCCGGATAGAACACGCCGCCCCGCCGCGCCCGTGGGGTGTTCGCGCCCCCGTGCTCCCCTTCGCCGACGACACCAAGGGCGCCATCGAGTTCGCCATGCGCGAGGCGCGGATGGCCGGCGCGCGCGAGGTGGGGACGGGGCTGCTGCTGCTGGGTGTGCTGCAATCCCCGCAGGGCGTGCCCGTCCGCGCCCTCGCGCACCTGGACATCACCCCCGTCGCGCTGCGCTCCGCCATCGCGGCGGAGGGCAACCCGGCCGACCCTCACCCGTAGCCACGCACTCTCTCGCGAATCGCGAGAGGGCGTGAACATCACCCGTTCACCCGTTCACCCCTTCACTCCATCACCCCTTCACCCCTTCACTCCATCACACTCGGCACCGCCCAGCTGCGCCCCTCGCGCCGCAGCAGCTCGTCCGCGCAGCGCGGGCCCCAGGTGCCGGCGGGGTAGCGCTCCGGCTCGCCGCCCGCCTCCCACGCCTCCGCGATCGGGGTGATCAGCGTCCACGCATCCTCCACCTCGTCGCGGCGGGCGAAGAGGGTGGCGTCGCCCAGCATGGCGTCCAGCAGAAGGCGCTGGTAGGCCTCGGGCGACTCCATGCCGAACGCCTTGCAGTAGTCGAAGTCCATGCTCACCGGGCGCAGGAGCCCCCGCAGGCCGGGCTGCTTGGCCTCGAAAAAGAGCGAGATCCCCTCGTCCGGCTGGATGTGCAACACCAGCGCGTTGGGCGCGGGGTCGTCGCGCTGCACCAGGTCGCGCACCGGGTGCGGCGCCGGGCGAAAGCGGATCACCACCTCGCTGGCCTTGGCCGGCAGCCGCTTGCCCGTCCGCAGGTAGAACGGCACCCCCGCCCACCGCCAGTTGTCCACCGCCAGCCGCACCGCCGCGAACGTCTCCGTCCGCGACCCGGGCGGCACCTTCTCCTCGTCCAGGTAGCCGGCCATCGCGCCGTCCCCATCCCCCGAAGCCGCGTACTGCCCCCGCACCGCGCAACGCTGGATGTCGTCGCCCTGCAGGAGCGGGATGGACTGCAGCACCTTGACCTTCTCGTTGCGGATGGAATCGGCGTCGTAGCTGGCGGGCGGCTCCATCGCGACCAGGGTGAGGATCTGCAGCAGGTGGCTCTGCACCATGTCGCGCAGGGCGCCGCTGCGGTCGTAGTAGCCGGCGCGCCCCTCCACCCCCACCGACTCGGCGACCGTGATCTGCACGTGGTCCACGTAGGTGCGGCTCCACAGCGGCTCCCAGATCACGTTGGCGAAGCGGAAGATGAGCAGGTTCTGCAGCGTCTCCTTGCCCAGGTAGTGGTCGATGCGAAAGATCTGCGGCTCGCCGAACACCCGCAGCAGCGCCGCGTTCAGCTCGCGCGCCGTCTTCAGGTCGCGCCCGAACGGCTTTTCGACGATGATGCGCGTCCAGCACTCCGCGTCCTCGGCGTCGCACACCAGCCCCGCGCGCCCCAGCCCCTCCGCGGTGGGCGCGATCACCGAGGGGGGGAGCGCCAGGTAGAACAGGCGGTTGCCGCGCGTCCCGTGCTCCCGGTCCGCCTCATCGAGCCGTTCGCGCAGCGCGGCGAAGGTCCGCGGGTCGTCCGTGGAGCCGTGCACGTAGAAGATGCGGCGCGCGAACTCTTCCCACTCCCCCGCGTCCGGCGCATCTGCGAACTCCTCCAGCGCGGCGCGCATCCGCTGGCGGTACTCGGCGTCGTCGATGTCCTCGCGCGAGTTGCCGACGATGCAGAAGGCGTCGGGGAGCAGGCCGTCCTCCTTCAGCTTCCACAGCGCCGGCATCAGCTTGCGCCGGGCCAGGTCGCCCGTGCCGCCGAAGATCACCAGCGCCAGCGGGTCCGGGGTGCGGACCCGCTGAAAGGGAGTGGCCAGCGAGGTGCGGAGGGGCGTCTCTCCCGCGGCGGGCGCGGGGGGGACGTCGGGAAGGTGCGGGTCGTCGCTCATCGCGGCGGCTCCCCCTCCGGCGTGCTTTCCTTTACCGCGTGGCCGCCGAACTGGTTGCGCAGCGCCGCGATCACCTGCGCCCCGTACGACTCCTCCTGCCGCGAGCGGAAGCGGGCCAGCAGCGACAGGGTGATGACGGGCGCGGGGACGTCCAGGTCCAGCGCCGTCTCCACCGTCCACCGCCCCTCGCCGCTGTCCGCCACCCAGCCGCGGATGCGCTCCAGCTCCTGCCCCTCCGTGGCGTAGGCGCGCTCCAGCAGCTCCAGCAGCCACGAGCGGACGACGCTGCCGTGATTCCACAGGTCCGCGATGCGGCGCAGGTCCAGTCCCATCCCCGACGCGTGCAGGATCTCGAACCCTTCCGCGTACGCCTGGAGCAGCCCGTACTCGATCCCGTTGTGCACCATCTTGGTAAAGTGCCCCGCGCCGCTGGACCCCACGTGCGCGTATCCGTCCTCCGGCGCCAGCGTCAGGAAGGCCGGCTCGCAGATCGCCACCGCGTCCACGTCGCCGCCCACCATCAGGCAGTAGCCGTTCTCCAGCCCCCATACCCCGCCGCTGGTGCCGGCGTCCACCAGGCGGACGCCGCGATTGGCCAGGTCGGCGGCGCGGCGCTGGGTGTCGTGGAAGTTGCTGTTCCCGCCGTCGATCAGCACGTCCCCGGGCTGTACGCGGGCGGCCAGGTCCTGCAGCACCTGCTCGGTGGCGCCGCCGGCCGGCACCATCACCCAGATCACCCGCGGCGCCTCGAGCCGCGCGACCACCTCGTCCAGCGACCCCGCCGGCTCCGCTCGCTCCGACGCGCCGATCCGCGCCGTCACGTCCGGGTCGCGGTCGTGGACCACCACCTGGTGGCCCCCGCGGGCCAGCCGCTGCACCATGTTGCCGCCCATCTTGCCCAGCCCCACCATCCCCAGCCGCATGCCGCCCTCCGCTCGTCTGTGATGTCCGATCCGCGCCGCGCCGGCCGCCGCTGCAAGTCCCGTCCCCACCGACGAGATTTCACGCGGAGCCGCGGAGGAAAACGGGAGCCGCGGACGAAGGGAGAAAAGAAGGTTCCTGGTGGTCTGGCTGCAGGCAAGCGCCGGTCTGTCGTTCCGAGACAGGCGCCCGCGCCCCGGCGACGGTTCCCCACCTGCTGCTGCCCGGCCAAACGCGAAGCGCGGCGGCCTCGCTGAGAAGGCCGCCGCGCGTCGTCGTCCCACCGATCTTCGGAGCGGGCCTACCGAAGGCGCGCCAGAAGCTCGTCGTTGCTTTTGGTGTCGTTCATCTGCTTGAGCAGCAGGTTCAGCGCGTCGTCCGGCCCCAGGGAGTGCAGCGCGCGGCGCAGCTGATAGATCTTGTCCAGCTGCTCCTGCGGAAACAGCATCTCTTCGCGGCGCGTGGCGCTTTTTTCGATGTCGATCGCGGGAAAGATGCGCTTGTCGGCCAGCGAGCGGTCCAGCACGATTTCGCTGTTGCCCGTTCCCTTGAACTCCTCGAAGATCACCTCGTCGCCGCGGCTTCCCGTGTCGATGAGGGCGGTGGCGATGATGGTAAGGCTGCCGGTGCCGCCCCGCACCTTGCGCGCGCTGCCGAAGAAGCGCTTGGGCTTTTCCAGCGCGCCGCTGTCGATGCCGCCGCTGAGCATGCGCCCCGTGCCGCGCTCCGTGGTGTTGTACGCGCGCGCCAGTCGGGTGAGCGAGTCCAGCACGATCACCACGTCGCGGCCGCTCTCCACCTGGCGCCGCGCGTGCTCCAGCACCATCTCGGCCACCGTAACGTGCCGCTCCGCCGGGCAGTCGAACGAGCTGGCGATCACGTCGCCGATGCCCAGCATCTGCATCTCCGTCACCTCTTCCGGGCGCTCGTCCACCAGCAGCACCATCAGGACGGCTTCGGGATAGTTGGTGTGGATGCCCCGCATGATGGCCTGCAGCACCGTGGTCTTGCCGGCCTTGGCCGGGGCCACGATCAGCGCGCGCTGCCCTTTGCCCAGGGGCGAGATCAGGTCGATGATGCGGTTGGTGAAGTCGCGGCGGGACCTGCTCCCTTCTTCGGGCGGAACCTCCAGCTTCAGCCGCTCGTCGGGGTACGAGGCGGGCAGGCTGCCGAAGTCGGCGCGCCCCCGGGCCTGCGCGGGGTCCAGCCCGTTCACCGCGTGCACGTCGTCCAGCGGCGGGCTCTTGCCGCGGCCGGGGGGGGTGCCGGTGGTGCCCTGCACCCGGTCGCCCGTGCGCAGCCCCAGGCGGCGGATGACCGACTGCGAGACGAACACGTCGCCGTCGGCGGCCTGGTACCCGTTGGCGAAGGTGCGCAGGAACCCGCTGCCGCTGGGCAGGATTTCGAGGATGCCGTCCGCGGGAGGCTGCGGCGCACCGGCAGGACGCGCCGCGGCGGACGGTTGGGCGGAAAGACTCATGCGGTTTTTTCGTTTTGGCTGATGCCGGAGCGCGAAGGCCCCGCCGGCAGATCGCCGGTCGGATGAGGGTTCGGGAGCTCCGCGGATGTCGGGCTGGATGCGCGCCGGGATAACGTCAATTTGCGTGCCGCAAGAGGGCCGCAAAGGAGAAGCGAAAGACGCGTGTGGAGCGCGGGATGCCAGAATACTAGCGTTCCCGCGGCCCGGCGCAAGGATGACGCGCGCGCCGCTCCGGGGCGCGGCGGTATGACACGCCACCCCGGGGGATGTTCCGACTGGCGCAAAAACGTTCGCGTGCTTAGCTTTAGGTCGCTTTCCCCGCAACGAAGCACGCCACCTTCGCATGTCGCGCTACCAGGACCTCAGGCTCCGCCCCGCGGACCCGTTCCACCCGCACTCGCGCCGCCAGCGCTCGCTGTCGGCGGTGATGGCCATCGTGGTGATGCTGGGGCTGCTGGGAAGCGCCTTCTTCCGCACCCAGATCGTGCACAGCGGCGAGTTCGCCCTGCGCGCGGACGACAACCGCTTCGACGTCCTTCCCGTGCCCGCCCCGCGCGGCGCCATCTACGACCGGCACGGCGAACTGGTGGCCGAGACCGTCACCGGCTACAGCCTGCTGGTGGACCCCGCCCCGGCCGACTCCATCCGCGCCTGGCTGGCCCCCGTGGCCACCATGCTGGCGCTGGACTCGGCCGGGGTGCAGGACGTCATCCGCCGCTCGCTGACCAGCAAGGGCAAGCCGGTGCAGGTGGTGCCGCACCTGACCTTCGAGCAGGTGTCGCGGCTGGAGGAGCGGCGCGAGCCGCTGCGCGGGCTCACCATGGACCGGAGCCCCATCCGCCGCTACCCGGCGGGGGCGGCGGTGGCGCACGTGGTGGGGTACGTGCTGGAGATCAACGACCGCGAGCTGCAGAGCCCCGCCTTCGAGGGGTACGTGCAGGGGCAGCACATCGGCAAGACGGGGATCGAGCGGCAGTACGAGCGCACGCTGGGGGGCAAGCCGGGCGCGCAGTTCATCGAGGTCAACTCGCGCGGGCAGGTGCTGGGCCGCTTCGCCCCCACCGTCAACGATCCGCCCGAGCCCGGCGCCGACGTGCGCCTTACCCTGGACCTGGACCTGCAGCGCTACGCGCACCAGGTGTGGCCCGCGGGAATGCGCGGCGCCGTGGTGGCCATGACCCCCGCCACGGGCGAAATCCTGGCCCTGTACTCCGCCCCCTCGTACGACCCCAACCTGTTCGTGGGCGGCATCCGCGCGCAGGACTGGGCGGCGCTCAACCGCGACCCCGCGCGCCCGCTGCTGAACCGCGCGGTCGCCGGCATCTACCCCCCGGGCTCCACCTGGAAGCTGGCGACGGCCATCGTGGGGCTGGAGCGCGGGGTGGTCACGCCGGAGTACGTGATGCCGGTGGCTTGCACGGGGGGAATGGCGTACGCCGGCCGCTACTCCCGCTGCCACAAGCGCGAGGGGCACGGGCGGCAGAACCTGATCCAGGCCATCGCCAACTCCTGCAACGTCTACTTCTACCAGCTGGGCATCCGGCTGGGGCTGGACGTTCTGGCGGCGGAGGGCACGCGGCTGGGGTTCTCCCGCCCAACCGGGGTGGACATGCCGGGGGAGCGCGCGGGAACGTTCCCCACCGGCAAGAAGTGGTACGTGGACCGCTTCGGCTGGCGCCCGCCGCCCAGCGAGGTGATGAACGTGTCCATCGGGCAGGGGCCCAACGCGCAGACTCCGCTGCGCATGGCGCAGTTCTTCTCGGCGCTGGCCGGCGGCGGCACCGCCCGCGCCCCGCACATGCTCATGCGCCGCCAGGTGCCGGTGGAGACGGACCTGCGGGTGAGCAAGCAGACGCTGCAGACGGTGTGGCAGGGGATGGCCGCGGTGGTCGAGGCCGGCGGCACCGCGCACGCGGTGGAGCTCGCGCGCTTCAAGCTGTACGGCAAGACGGGAACCTCGCAGAACTCGGCCGACGCCAAAAAGCCGCACGCCTGGTTCACCGGCTTTGCCGGCCGGCGCGGCGGCGATCCGGAAATCGTGGTGGCGGTGGTGGTGGAGTTCGGGGAGAGCGGCTCCAGGGCGGCGGCCCCCGTCGCCGCGCGGATCGCCGAATACTACCTGAACAAGAAGCACGGCTTCGCCAACCCGCCCGTTGCCGCGGAGTCCATCGCGGACCCGGTGGGGCGGCGGGAGTGAACGGGTGAAGGGGTGAAGGGGTAAAGGGGTGAACCGGGTTCGGTCTTCCCCGGATTCGGCGGATGGGGCGCGGCGAGGGCGTGAGTGCGGATCAAGAGCGGCTCCTCCCGGTACACGGCGAAGGAGCCGATTCGGCGTCCCGGCCCGGTTGCGCTGAACGGATGGTCCAATGACATTGGGGGCTTCTGCGGCTGCTCCCACCGGGCCGGGCCGAAGGTAAGCGAAGGCCCGAAAAGAACCTGACTCATTTTCGGTACGGCCGTTGCGACTACCCGGGCCCGTTGCGGCGGCCGGCGCGGAGCCGGGCGCAGATTGCAGAGCCACACCAGCGGGACAGATCAGTTGAAGCACCCATGAGCTACCGTATCAAGCGCGTCGCCCACCTCACCGGGATCAACCCCGCCACGCTTCGCGCGTGGGAGCGCCGCTACGGCCTGGTGGCGCCGGACCGCACCGGGTCCGGCTACCGGCTGTACACGGACGAGGACGTGGCGATGCTTTCGCGCATCAAGATCCTGGTGGACGAGGGGCTCACCATCGGTGAGGCCATCAGCCGCGTGCGCCGGGGCGCCGAGCCGCTCCCCGCCGACGCCGGCGGCCCCTCGATCCGCGACGTGCGCTTCCGCATGCTGGAGGCGCTGGTCTCGTTCGACCGGCGCGGCGCGCTGGACGCGTACCAGGACGTGCTCCGCCTGCCGCCGGAGCGGCGGGTGGAAGAGGTGCTGCTCCCCGTCCTGCGCCAGGTGGGCGAGTTGTGGGAGGCCAACGAGTGCGGCGTGGGCGAAGAGCACTTCGCCAGCGCCTTCATCCGCGAGAAGCTGGCGGGGATCATCGAAGACCTGGACACGGGCGCCGCCCGCGGGCCCGAGGCGGTCTGCGCCGGGGTCCCCGGTGAGCTGCACGAGTGCGGGCTGATGGCGGCCGCCATCCACCTGGCCACGCGCGGCTGGAGGGTGGTGTACCTGGGGACGAACGTGCCCATCGAGGAGATCCGGCGCATCCTGCGGCAGCGGCGCCCGGCGCTCTTCTGCACCTCCGTCGTCAACACGATGGGGATCGCCGACTTCCGCGACCTGGCCCGCGCGCTGCGCGAGGCCGCCCCCGCCGAGACCGAGGTCGTCATCGGCGGGGGCGGCGTTCCCGGCCCCTTCGCCAGCGCCGAAGGCGTGCGCCTGACCGAGGACCTGGCCGAGCTGGCGCACGTGGCCGCGTAGCACGCCGTAACACCCGGAAAGATAAAGGGCCCCGCCCGGCGCGCTGCCGGGCGGGGCTTCTCGTATCACCCATCCGCCGTCCCGCGGCACCGCTGTCGCGCGGCGACGCGCGTTCACATCTCGCGGATGCGGACGGGGCCGTTCGTGGTGACCACCCGGATGGTGGGGCCGCCGCCGTTCAGGTCGGTGCTGATGCGGCCGCCCGGGCTCCAGCGCCGCCGCTCGTCGCGCTCGGGACGAATGCCGTTGGGCGCGCTGATGGGGCCGTGCACCGTGGCGCTTTCCAGGTGCGCCGCGTAGCCCCGCGGCATCCGCAGGGTGACGGGGCCGTTCACCGTCTCCGCGTCCAGCCCTTCGCCGTTCCAGCGGCGGCCGGCAAGGGTCACGGTGATGGGCCCGTTCTGCGCCCGCGCCTGCACGTCGCCCGCCAGCTCGACCAGCGAGATGGGGCCGTTGACCGCCCGCAGGCGGATGTCCCCGTGCAGCCGCTCCACGGAGATGGGGCCGTTGTGCGTCTCCACGTTCAGGTCGGTGCGCGCGGGCACCAGGATCTCGTAGCTCACCGCCCAGCCGCGGTTGCGTCCGGAGGTCTCGGGGCCGGTGGAGCGGATGGTGCCGTCGGTGCTCACGCGGATTCCGCGCGCGATCTCGCGCGCCTCGGCCTCGGTGCGGGCATTGGTCTGCACTTTGGCCCGCACCAGCACGTCGCGACCGTCCCAGGCGCGCACGCTCACGCCGCCGTTCTGGCCCGCGTCCACCCGCAGCGAGCCGCGCGCCGGGAGTCGCGTCTCGCGCACCTCGCAGTGCACTTCGCGGTCGGAGCCGCCGTAGTTGTTGTTGCGCCGGCAGTTCTCGACCCAGCGGTCGGAGTCGTTCTGCGCGGCGGCGGGGGCCGCGGCCGCGGCAAGGGCGATCGAAAAGAAGAAGAGGCGAGACGTACGCATCGTGGGCTCCGCAAACATGCAGGGAAAGGGGGCGGCGGCACCGGGCCGCCGTGGAATCCGTTGCTCTGATGCGCCCGGCCCTTCAAGGGTTTGGACGGGGGATGAAAAAGGGCGCGGACTTCCACGGATCGGCGGATCCACGGATCGGCGGATCGCGGGTCAGCGGATCGGCGCGGCGCGCGCGGCCTCGATGACGGCGACCACGCCGGGGTGGCGCGGACGCCGCTCGACGGTGAGGGCGAAGAAGTGCTGCACCGCGTCCGGTGCCTCGCCCACGGGGTCCAGCGCGTACCGCGCGCCCAACTCTTCCGCCACGATCGTGGGCGCGGCGATCACGCCGGCCGCGGACTGCGCCAGCAGCAGCCGCGACGTCCAGTCGTCCAGCTCGGCCACGACCGTCGGTACCACGGCGGCGGCGCGGAGCCACGCGTCCAGCGAGCGGCGCAGGGCCGCGTCCGAGGGTGGCATCACGAAGGGAACGGCGTCCAGCGACGCCGGAAACCCGCCCGCCAGCTGCGCGGCCAGTTCACCCGCCGCGAGCAGGGTCACGCCGCAGGGCCCCAGCGGGTGCGGCCGGGCGCGCACGGCGGAGCCGGCGGGAAGCCGCTCGGCGCTCAACACCACGTCCAGCTCGCG
>JAHWJJ010000394.1 GCA_019348475.1 Gemmatimonadota bacterium
CCCGCAAGGCGTACGGCGGCGCGTACGACGTGATGAGCTCCAAGCACATCCGCGGAGACCTGAACTACGCCTGGCCCACGGCCGAGATCGCCGTGATGGGTGCCAAGGGGGCGGTGGAGATCCTGTACCGCCGCGAGATCGGCGGCGCGGAGGACCCGGCGGCCGAGGCGGCGGCCCGGCAGAGCAGCTACGAGGAGCGCTTCGCCAACCCCTTCGCCGCCGCCGCGCGGGGGTACGTGGACGACGTGATCGATCCGCGCGAGACCCGCGCCCGCGTCATCAGCGCCTTCGACATGCTGCAGAACAAGCGCGACAGCAATCCGCCCCGCAAGCACGGCAACATCCCGCTCTGAGTGCCGCGCCGCCCTTCCGCCCGGGTGGGCGGCCAGGTGGCGGAGCCCGGATGAAGAGGTGCTGAGCGAGCCGAACGAGCGTGGCGCCGTCCTTGTCACGGCCGACAAAGACTTCGGCGAGCTTGTCTTTCGCCTCGGAAGACGTGTCACAGACGTGCGCCTCGCCCGCAACCGCGGCGCGCGGCCCCGTGGCCCTTTCCACGCGGCGCGGCGGGTGCCATGATGCGAGCCGGCCTGGTGCCGCGAGGGGAACGCACGGGAACGGGGGACGGATGGTGGCGCGGACAACCGGCGATCCGCCGGCGGCGGCGAGCGGAACGTTCCGCCTCGGGGGGGAGATGGAGGTGCACCGCCTGGGCTTCGGGGCGATGCGCATCACGGGGAAAGGAGTGTGGGGGCCGCCCGCTGACCGCCAGGAGTCCGTCCGCGTGCTGCGCCGCACCGTCGAACTGGGAATCACGCTCATCGACACGGCGGACTCGTACGGCCCCAGGGTAAGCGAGGAGCTGATCGCGGAGGCACTGCACCCGTACCCCGCCGGCCTGGTGATCGCCACTAAGGCGGGGTTCGAGCGCTCCGGCCCGGACCAGTGGAACACCAACGGGCATCCCCGCCACCTTCGCGCCGCGTGCGAGGGCAGCCTGCGCCGGCTGCGGGTCGAGGTGATCGACCTGTGGCAGCTGCACCGCGTGGATCCCGACGTGACGGCGGACGACCAGTACGGGTTGATGTCGGACCTGATGGCGGAGGGAAAGATCCGGCACGCCGGGCTCAGCGAGGTGACGGTGGAGCAGATCGAGGCCGCGCGGCGCATCGTCCCCGTCGCCACCGTGCAGAACCGCTACAACGTGGCCGACCGCAAATGGGACGCGGTGCTGGACCACTGCGCGCGGGAGGGGATCGGATTCATCCCCTGGTATCCGCTGGCGGTGGGCAAGCTGGCGGATGCCGGCGGGCCCCTGGCCGACGCCGCCCGCCGGCTAGAGGCCTCGCCGCCGCAGGTGGCGCTGGCGTGGCTGCTGCGCCGCTCCCCCGCCATGCTCCCCATCCCCGGCACCTCGAACGTCGCGCACCTGGAGGAGAACGTCGCCGCCGCCACGCTGGAACTGGGCGACGAGGAGTTCGCCCGGATCGCGGAGGAGGAGCCGGGATAAGGGAGCGACGCAGTGACCGGCATCCTCCTGTCGTAGAAGGACCTTGAACTTCACAGTCTGCGAGAGGAGCCTCACCATGACCGCCGGCAACGAAGTAGTCACCTGCATCGGGCAGGAGAAGTACCGCACGGAGGTGGTGGCGGGCGGTCAGACGCTGGTGGTGGACGAGCCGGGGGCAGACGGGGGCGCAGGTGACGCGCCCACCCCGTACGACCTGCTGCTGGGCTCCATCGGCGCGTGCACGGCCATGACGCTGCGGATGTACGCGGACCGCAAGGGGTGGCCGCTGGAGGGGGTGACCGTTCGCCTGCGGCAATCCCGTTCGCACGCAAAGGATTGCGTCGATTGCTCCACGAAGCACGTGGGCCTCCAGCAGATCGAGCGCGAACTGGAGATGCAGGGACCGCTCACGGACGAGCAGCGCGAGCGCCTGACCCAGATCGCCGACCGGTGCCCCGTAAAGCAGACGCTGGAGCGCGGCATTACCGTCGTCGCCGCGCAGACGGTCTGAAGCGCTGTGCTCCGGCCCCGGGTCGGTGCGCAACGGCGGACGCCTGGCGCCAGCGCGGTGTCGGGTCAGGGTGTACGCGGGACGACACTTCTGTTATCATGTGCAAACCTTCGCGGCGGTCTGTCGCGTCCCCGCGCTTGCGGCTGGCTTGCGGGGTTTTCCGTGGAGAGTGGCGGATTTTGGCGCGTTGCACACGCCTGCATCCGGTGGTTACCATTCATCTCCACGATTGCTCTCCCGGACTCGCCCCTCCCATGAACGGTGCGCGCGATCCCCTCCAGTAACCAGACGGTGAACGCGCCTGCGGCTCTGGCCGCGGTGCGCCGCGCCGCGCCGGCTGACGCACGCCCGTGAACGGCGCGGCCGGAGCCAGGACCCTGCGCATCCAGATCCCATCCGTGGCCGACTTTCGCGACGCGGGCCCGTGGTTCACCGAGGGCCCCGCCATGCTGTGCGCCGTTTCGCCCGAGAGCACCGTCCTGGCCGCCAGCCGGGCGGCGGCGGGCGCGCTGGGGCGCACCCCCCAGGAGCTTGAGGGCGCGGCGTTCTGGACCCTGTACCATCCCGACGACCGCCCCGCCGCCTGCGCCGCGCACGCCGAGGCGCTGCAGACGCCGGGGACGGACGTGCACCGGGCGCTGCGCAGGCTGCGCGCGGACGGCGGCGTGCTGTGGGTGAACGAAACGCTGCGGGCGCTGGAGGGCACGGGCGGCGCCGTCGTCCTGGTCCACACCGTGGACGGCGCCGCCGGGGAGCACCCGCGTGAACGCGAAGAGCGGTACGCGCTGGCGCTGGAAGGCGCCAGCGAGGGGCTGTGGGACCTGGACCTTCAGGCGGGGCGCGTGTACCCGTCGGCCCGGCTGAACGAGCTGCTGGGGTACGACGGCGGCGGGGCGGGGGAGGACCCGCTGGAGTGGCTGGCGCGCGTCCATCCCGAAGACGTGCGGAACGTGAGGGCCGCCATCGACGCGCTGCGCAACGGGGAGCGGGCGTACGTGGAGAGCGTCCACCGCATGCGGCACCGCGACGGCAGCTGGCGCTGGGTGCACGTGCGGGGGGTGGCGGTGCGGGGGGAGGACGGCCGGGCGGTGCGCGTGGCGGGGAGCCTGAGCGACGTGACGGAGCGGAAGGTGGCGGAGGAGCTGCTGCTGCACAACGCCCTGCACGACGGGCTCACGGGGCTCCCCAACCGCACGCTGCTGCTGGACCGCGTGGGGCTGGCGCTGCGGCGCGGGCCGCGGCTGAGCCGCACCTGCGCCGTGCTGTGCGTGGGGCTGGACGGCTTCAAGGTGGTCAACGACTCGCTGGGCCGAGAACTGGGCGACCTGCTGCTGGATGCCGTGGCGCGGCGGCTGGAGAGCGCGCTGCGCTCGGCCGACACGGTGGCGCGGCTGGGGGCCGACGTGTTCGCGGTGCTGGTGGACGAGTTGCGCGACCCCGCCGAGGCACGCGCGGTGGCGGAGCGCGTGCACGAGGCGCTGGCGCAGCCCTTCGCGCTGCAGGGCCACTCCGTGTTCGCCACGGCCAGCATCGGTATCGCGGGCGGCGGCGGCGGAGCCGCGGCGGACGCGCTGGTGCGCGACGCCGAAACGGCCATGTACCGCGCCAAGTCGCGCGGCCGCGCCCGCAGCGAGATGTTCGACGCGACCATGCAGGCCGCGGCGCTGGCCCGCCTGCACCTGGAGACCGACCTGCGGGGCGCGGTGGAGCGCCAGGAGTTCGAGCTGGCCTACCAGCCGGTGGTGGTGCTGGCGGACGGGCGCATGGCGGGGTTCGAGGCGCTGGCGCGGTGGCGGCACCCGGTGCGCGGGCTGCTGCAGCCGGGGGAGTTCATCCCCGCGGCCGAGGAAACGGGCCTCATCGTCCCCATCGGCCGGTGGGTGCTGCGCGAGGCGTGCCGGCAGATGCGCGAGTGGAACCGCCGCTACGGCGCCGCGCTCTCCGTCAACGTGAACCTGTCCCCGCGCCAGTTCGGCGACCCCGGGCTGGTGGCGGACGTGGCGGATGCGCTGCGCGAGACGGAGTTGCCGGCCGCGTTCCTGAAGCTGGAGATCACCGAAAACCTGCTGATGGCCGACGCGGCGGGCGCGGGGGCCACGCTGGAGGAGCTCAAGGCGCTGGGCGTGGACCTGTGCATCGACGACTTCGGCACCGGCTATTCGTCGCTCAGCTACCTGCACCGGTTCCCCATCGACACGCTCAAGGTGGACCGCTCGTTCATCGCCCGCCTGGGCGGCGACGAGCAGAGCGAGCAGATCGTGCGGACCATCCTGGTACTTGCGCGAACGCTGGGCCTGCGCGCCGTGGCCGAGGGCGTGGAGACCGCGGAGCAGGCCGCTTCGCTGCGCGCCATGGGATGCGAGTACGCGCAGGGCTTCCGCTTCTCGCACCCGGTCGCCGGGGACGCGGCCGGCGCGCTGATCTGGCGGCAGCGGCTGAGTGCGTGAGGGGACGATGTGCGGGAGTGCGGGAGTGCGTGAGTGCGTGAGTGCGTGAGTGCGTGAGTGCGTGAGTGCGTGAGTG
>JAHWJJ010000058.1 GCA_019348475.1 Gemmatimonadota bacterium
GCGAAGCGACCACGCAGCGACCGCGCCGGGGGCGAGGACGAGGGCGGCGTGGGCGCGCGGCTGGCGGAGCGGCTGCAGTCGGCCGGGCGCCGCGTGGTCCGCGTGCGCCCCGGTCCCATGCTGGAGCACCGCGGCGCGGATGAATGGACGCTGCGCCCGGGGAGCGCGGAGGACTTCCAGACGCTGGTGGAGGGGCTGGAGAGGGCCGAATCCGGCCACTTTGTCCACCTGTGGTCGCTTGATCCTCAGGAAGCTGCCGCGGCTGCGGACGTGCTCGGCCGGGAGCGGGCGCGCGGGGCGGACACGCTGCTGGCGCTGGCCGGTGCACTCGCGGCGCGAGGCTCCGGCTCCGCGCGGGTGACGGTGGCGACGGCCGGCGTGCACGACGTGTCGGGGGAGGAGGCGCTGCTCCCCGCGCGCGCTTCCGCCGCGGCCGCGGTGGCGGCCGTCCGCGAGGCGGGGGTGGCGGCGCGCCACCTGGACTTCGGGACGGACGGGGGCCCGCGGGCCGCGGCGCGCAAGGCGGAGCAGCTGCTGCCGGAGCTGCTGGCGGAAGGGGATGCGGATGCGGTCGCCTACCGCGGGCGGCTGCGCTTCGTCCGCGGGTGGGAGGCGCCCGCGGCGGAGGAAGGCGTCGCGCCCGCCACGCTGAAGGCGGACGGCGTCTACCTGCTCACCGGGGGGCTCACCCCGCCGGGGCTGGCGCTGGCCGGCGCGCTGGCGGGGCCGGGGGCGCGGCTCGCCCTGTTGGGCGGCCTTCCGGTGCCGCCGCGGGAGATGTGGCAGATGGTGATCGACGCGTGCGCGCACGCGGCCGGTCCCATCGACCAGGTGCGCGCGCTGGAGGAGGCGGGGGCCGAGGTCGCGTTCTCGTCCGCCGATCCCCGCGAGCTGGGCGCGCTGCGCATCTTCGCGGCGACGGTGCGGGCGCGCTGGGGGCGCATCGACGGCGTGATCCACTGCGCCGCCGCGGCCGGGGAGGGCGACGGCCGCCACGCCGGTCCCGCGTCCTCCGCCGAACCGGTGGACGTGCTCGCCGCGGCCGCCGCGGGTGCAAACGCCCTGCGCGCCGTCTTTCGCGACGAGCCGCTGGACTTCTGCCTCCTGCTCTCCGGCCACGACGCCGGCGGCGCCGCGGCGGAGGCGTACCTGGACGCCTTCTGCGCCGCGCAGGCCCGCGAGTCCGCCGTGCCGTGGATCAGCGCGCGCATGGCACCGATCCGCACCTCGCCGGATGGCGAGGGGGTGGACCCCGCGGCCTTCGTGGACACCCTCCGCGCCATCCTGGCCGCCCCCGCGCCGCAGGTCGTGGTGAGCGATTCGGAGCCCGCGGCCCCCGCACGTCGCGCCGCGGTGGAGGGAACCGCGGTGGAGGAGGCCGCCGTGGAGGACGCCGCGTCCCATGAGCCGGAGGCGGACGAGGTGCAGTCGCCGGGCGTCGCGGCCGCGGCACCGTCCGCCGCTCCGCAGGCCGCGGCTCCCGCGGCGCCGGGCGCGGCGGACGCACGGAACGTCCTCACCACCTACGCGCCGCCGGCCAACGACGTCCAGACGCACGTCGCCGGGGTGTGGCAGGAGCTGCTGGGGGTGGGGCAGGTGGGCATCCACGACGACTTCTTCGAGCTCGGCGGGCACTCGCTGCTGGGCATCCGCGTCCTCTCGCGGCTGCGGACCGAACTGGCGGTGGACCTTCCGCCCGAGGTGCTGTTCATGGCCCCCACCGTCGCGCAGCTGTCGGAGGTGGTGGAGGCGGTGATGGCGGAGGAGCTGGACGGCATGTCGGACGAGGAGCTGCGGGCGCTGGCGGAGGCGTGAGCGGGTGAAGGGGTGAACGGGTGAACGGGTGAACGGGTGAACGGGGACGAGGGACGAAGCCGCGGGGGATTCGGTGGATTGCGCGCCGGGGCGGACGGATGAGGCGATGGAACGACGGTGGACGGCGGACGGGGCGCCGGGAATTTCTTCTGGACATCAGCACATGAGCAGTACCGAAACCATGGACCGCCAGGAGATGCTGGCCGCCGCACGCCGCGAGCTGCTGCGGCGCCGGCTTCAGGGGGCCGCGGCACCCGCGCCGGACCCCAACGCGCTGCGCCCCCGCGGGGATGACGGGCCGGCGCCGCTCTCGTTCGCGCAGCAGCGGCTCTGGGTGCTGCACCAGATCAACCCGCTGGACACCAGCTACAACGAGGTCGCCTCGTTCCAGCTGTCGGGCGAGCTGGACGTGCCCGCGCTGGAGCGCGCCCTAGCGGAAATCTTCCGTCGGCACGAGGTGCTGCGCAGCGCCTTCGCGCAGCAGGACGGCGACGCCGTGCAGCGCGTGGTGGAGCACCCCGCGCCCGCGCTGGCCCCGGAGGACCTGCGCGCCCTGGACGCCCCCGCGCGCGACGCCGCCCTGCGCGAGCGGATGCAGGGCGAGGTGCGCACCCCGTACGACCTGGCCCGCGGACCGTTCCTGCGTCCCTCGCTGCTCCGCATGGGCGACCAGGAGCACGTGCTGCTGGTGGGGCTGCACCACGCCGTGACGGACGGGTGGACGCGCGGCGTGCTGCTGCGCGAGCTGCGCACCCTGTACGCCGCCTTCGCCCGCGGCGAGGAGAGCCCGCTGCCGCCGCTCCCCGTGCAGTACGGCGACTTTGCCGCGTGGCAGCGCCAGCGGCTGCAGGGCCCCGCGCTGCGCGAGCGGCTGGAGTGGTGGACGCGGCACCTGGCCGGCGCGCCCGCCGTGCTGGAGCTGCCGGCGGACCGCCCCCGTCCCGCCGTGCAGAGCTTTCGCGGCGCATACCTCACCGCCACCCTCCCCCCCGAGCGGGTGGACGCCCTCCGCGCCCTGGGCGTGGAGGAGGGCGCCACCCTCTTCATGGTGCTGATGTCCGCGTGGCAGGTGCTGCTGGCCCGCTGCTCCGGGCAGCACGACCTGGTCGTGGGCACCCCCGTGGCCGGGCGCGAGCGGCAGGAGGTGGAGGGGCTGATGGGGTGCTTCGTCAACACCCTCGCCCTGCGCGGCGACCTTTCCGGCGACCCCACCTTCCGCGGGCTGCTGCGCCGCACCCGCGAAGCGTCCGTGGCCGCGTTCGCGCGCCAGGACGTCCCCTTCGAGCAGGTGGTGGAGGAGCTGCGCCCGGAGCGCAGCACCGCGCACTCCCCCGTCTTCCAGGCGATGTTCGCGCTGCAGGTGGCGCCCGGCGCCGCCGCGGACCCGGACGGGCTGCGCATCCGCCTGGCGGGCTCGCCGCGCACCACCGCCAAGTTCGACGTGCTGCTGGACGCGCTCGAAGGGCCGGCCGGGCTGCGGCTGGGGCTGGAGTACGCTACGGACCTGTTCGACGCCTCCACCGCGCAGCGCATGCTGGCGCGGCTGGACGGGCTGCTGGCCGGGGCCGCCGCCGCGCCCGACTCGCGCATCTCCGCCCTGCCGCTGCTGGACGCGGACGACCGCGCGCGGCTGGCGGCGTGGAACGCCACGGAGCGGGCGTATCCCCCGCTGGACGGCATCCACCGCGCCTTCGAGGCGCAGGCGCGGCGCACCCCGGACGCCGTGGCCCTGGTGGCGGAGGAGGGGACGCTCACGTACGCGCAGCTGGACGCGCTCGCCAACCGCCTCGCCCGGCGGCTGGCGGCGCTGGGGGTGCGGCCGGGGGCGCGCGTGGGCGTGTGCCTGGAGCGCGGCCCCGCGATGGTGGCGTCGCTGCTGGCCGCGATGAAGGCGGGCGCCGCGTACGTGCCGCTGGACCCCGGCTACCCCGCCGCCCGGCTGGCGGGGATGCTGGAGGATGCCGACGTGGCCGTTCTCGTCACCGCGTCGCGGCTGGCGGACCGCCTTCCCCCGCACGGCGCCGCCGTCCTTGCCCTGGACGCGGACGCCGCCGCCCTGGCGGGGGAATCCGCGGGGCCGGTCGGGGTGGATGCCGATCCGGACCTGCCGGCGTACGTCATCTTCACCTCCGGCAGCACCGGCCGCCCCAAGGGCGCCGTCAACGCGCACCGCGGGGTGCTCAACCGGCTGTTCTGGATGCAGGAGGCGTACGGCCTCACCGCGGACGACGTGGTGCTGCAGAAGACGCCGTTCAGCTTCGACGTCTCCGTGTGGGAGTTCTTCTGGCCGCTGATGACCGGCGCGCGGCTGGTGGTCGCGCGGCCGGAGGGGCACCGCGACCCCGCGTACCTGGCCGAGCTCATCGAGCGGGAGCGGGTCACGACGGTGCACTTCGTCCCCTCCATGCTCGCCGCCTTCCTGGACGGCGCCGCCCCCGCCCGCTGCGCGTCGCTGCGCCGCGTGGTCTGCTCGGGCGAGGCGCTCTCCGCCGACCTGGTGGCGCGCTTCCACGCCCGGATGCCGGCGTCCACCGAGCTGCACAACCTCTACGGCCCCACCGAGGCCGCGGTGGACGTCACCTGGCACCCCTGCGTCCGGGACGACGCGCGGCGCACGGTGCCGATCGGCCGGCCGGTGGCCAACACCCAGGTGCACGTGCTGGAGCCGTCCGGCGAGCCGGCGCCCGTCGGCATCCCCGGCGAGCTGCACATCGGCGGGGTGCAGGTGGGGCTGGGATACCTGGGGCGCCCCGCGCTGACGGCCGAGCGGTTCGTCCCCGATCCCTTCTCCGCCACGCCCGGCGCGCGGCTCTACCGCACGGGCGACCGTGCGCGGTGGACGGCGGAAGGCGTCCTCGAGTACCTCGGCCGGCTGGACTTCCAGGTAAAGGTGCGCGGGCTGCGGATCGAGCTGGGGGAGATCGAGGCCGCGCTCGTCGCGCATCCGCAGATCCGCGAGGCCGCCGCCGCCCTTCGCGCCGGGCCCGCCGGCGACCCGCTGCTGGTGGCGTACGTGGTCGCGGACGGCGCCAGTGCCGGCGCGGACGCGGACGCGCTGCGCGCGCTCCTGGGGCGCTCGCTCCCGGAGTACATGGTGCCCGGCGCGTTCATGGCGCTGGACGCGCTGCCGCTGACGCCCAACGGCAAGCTGGACCGCCGCGCCCTTCCCGACCCCGACTTCGCCGCGAACGCGCGCCCGTACGTGGCCCCCCGAACCGCCGTGGAGCGGGTGATCGCGGGGGTGTGGACCGAGCTGCTCGCGGTGGACCGCGTGGGGGTGGAGGACGACTTCTTCGCCCGGGGCGGCCACTCGCTGCTCGCCGTGCAGGCCGCCGCGCGCGCGCAGGCGGCGTTCGGCGCGCAGATCCCGCTGGGCCTCGTCTTTTCCCGCCCCACCGTGGCCGGCCTGGCCGCCGCCCTGGTGTCGGACCCGGCCACCGGCTCCCGCGTGGAGCAGGTCGCCGCGCTGCTCGAAATGCTTTCCGGGGTGTCGGACGACGACGCCCAGGCCATGCTGTCGCATCATGCCCCGCCGCAGGAGCCCGCCGCATGAACACGCCTTCGCTGGACCGTCTTTCCCCCGCCAAGCGCGCGCTGCTGGAGGCCATGCTGCGCGAGCAGGGCGTGGCCGCGCCCGCCGCCACGGCCATTCCGCCCCATGGCGAAGGCCCCGCGCCGCTCTCGTTCGCGCAGCAGCGGCTGTGGTTCGTGGACCGGCTGAACCCGGGGCTGGCCACGTACAACATCCCCGTCGCGCTGCGGCTGGAGGGGCCGCTGGACGAGGGCGCCCTCGCCCGCGCCGTGGACGAGGTGGTGCGCCGCCACGACGTGCTCCGCGCCGTGGTCCAGGTGCACGACGGCGAGCCGGTGCAGGTGGTGCGGCCCTTCCAGGCGCCGGCGCTGCGCGTGGAGACCGTTCCCGGCGACACGGCCCAGGAGCGCGAGGCGGAGCTGGAGCGGATGGTGGCCGCGGAAACGGCGGCGCCCTTCGACCTGCAGGCGGGGCCGCTGTACCGGGCCCGCCTGCTGCGGCTTTCGGCGGAGGACCACGCCTTCTTCTTCACCGCCCACCACGCGGCCAGCGACGGGTGGAGCAGCGGCGTGCTCCTGCGCGAGCTCTCCGCCCTCTACGCCGCGTTCGCCCGCGGCGAGCCCAGCCCGCTCCCGGCGCTCCCCATCCAGTACGCCGACTTCGCGGCCTGGCAGCGGCGCCAGCTGGGCGGCGCCACGCTGGAGGCGCAGACGGCGTGGTGGCGCGAGCGGCTGAAAGGCGCCCCCGCGCTGCTGGAGCTGCCCACCGACCGGCCGCGCCCCGCCGAGCAGAGCTTTCGCGGCGCCCGCGTCCGCACGCGCTACTCCCGTGAGGTGCAGGAGCGGGTGCGGGCGCTGGCGCAGCGCGAGGGCGTGTCCACCTACATGGTGCTGCTGGCCGCCTTCGACGCGCTGCTGGCCCGCTACTCCGGCCAGACCGACCTGCTGGTCGGCTCGCCCAGCGCCGGCCGCACGCAGAAGGAGACGGAGCCGCTGATCGGGGTGTTCGCCAACACCCTGGTGCTGCGCACGGACCTGTCCGGCGACCCCACCTTCGTGGAACTGCTGGCGCGCGTCCGCGAGACGACGCTGTCCGCGTTCGCCCACCAGGACGTCCCCTTCGAAAAGCTGGTGGAGGAGCTGCGCCCGGAGCGCACGCGCAGCCACTCGCCCATCTTCCAGGTGCTGTTCGCCTTCCAGAACGCCTTCGGCGAGGTGCCCCCGTTCCCCGGCGTCTCGGCCCGGGCGGTGAAGGGCGCGCGCATCAGCGCCAACTTCGACCTGGCCGTCGCCATGGCCGAGGGGGCCGAGGGGCTGGCGGCGTGGGTGGACTACGCCGAGGACCTGTGGGACGCCCCGACGGCGGAGCGCATGCTGGAGCACCTGGGCGTGCTGCTGGACGCCGCCACCGCCCACCCGGAGCGCCGCCTCTCCGCGCTGCCGATCCTCACGGCCGAGGAGCGGGCCGCGGCGCTCGCGGCGGCGGCCGGGCCCGCGGCGGAGCATCCGCGGGTCGCCGTGCACCGGCTGGTGGAGGCGCAGGCCGCCCGCACGCCGGACGGGGACGCCGTCGTCATCGGCGACACGGCCGTCACCTTCGCCGAGCTGAACGCGCGCGCCAACCGCGTCGCCCGCCGCCTGCGGGCGCTGGGGGTGGACGTGGACGTGCGGGTGGGCACCTGCTTCGAGCGGTCGGCGGAAGCGGTCGTGGCCATGCTGGCCGTGCTGAAGGCGGGCGGCGCCTACGTCCCGCTGGACCCCGCCGTCCCCGCGGAGCGCCGCGGCCGCGTGATCGCCGACGCGGGGATCCGCCTCGTCCTCACCGGGGCCGAGGGGGTGGAGGCGCTGCCGGACGGGGTGCGGGAGATCCGCGTCGGCGCCGACCCCTTTGCGGACGAGGACGGGGCCGACCTGGAGGTGGAGGTCCCGCCGTCGGCGCTGGCGTACGTCATCTACACCTCCGGCTCCACCGGCACGCCCAAGGGGGTGATGGTGCCGCACGCCGGGGTCGCCGGGATGGCGCTGGCGTACGGCCCCACGCACCGGCTGGAGCCGCGGCACCGCCTGCTGGCCCTCCCCCCGCTCACCTTCGACGCCTTCGGGGGGAGCCTGTACCCGGCGCTGGTGACCGGCGCCGCGCTGGTCCTGCACCCGGACCCGGCGCAGCTGACCGGGCGCGGGCTGGTGGAGTTCTGCGAACGGCACGGCGTAACGGTGGTGGATGCGCCCGCCGCGCTGCTCAAGCAGCTGATCGACGACCTGGAGCCGCTGGGCGATGGCGGCGTTCCCGGCCCGCTGGAGGCGGTGATGACCGGCGGCGAGGCCGTGGACATGGAGCGCATCCGCCGCTGGGCGCGGATGACCGGCGGGCGGGTGCAGGTGATCAGCCACTACGGCCCCACCGAGGCCACCGTCACCGCCACCGTGCAGCTGGCCTACGGCGACACGGCGCCGCGCGGCGAGCCCGCCAACCTGCCGCTGGGGCGGCCGATCGCCAACGTGCGCGTGTACGTGCTGGACGCGCACGGGCGCCCGCAGCCGGTGGGCGTCCCCGGCGAGATGTTCATCGGCGGGGCCGGGGTCACGCGCGGCTACCAGAACCGCCCCGCCCAGACGGCGGAGGCGTTCGTCCCCGATCCCTTCGCCGCCGAGCCGGGGGCGCGGATGTACCGCACCGGCGACCGCGCGCGCTTTCGCCCGGACGGCACCCTGGAGTTCATGGGGCGCCTGGACTTTCAGGTGAAGGTGCGCGGCTTTCGGGTGGAGCCCGGCGAGATCGAGGCCGCGCTGGCCGCCCTCCCCGAGGTGCGCGAGGCCGTGGTGGTGGTGCGCGACGACGCGGCGGGCGAGCGGCGGCTGGTGGCGTACGTGGTCCCCGCGGACCCGGCCGCCGCGCCCACCCCGGCGCAGCTGCGCGACGAGATGCGGCGCGTGCTTCCCTCGTACATGGTCCCCGCGGCGTTCGTGGTGCTGCAGTCGCTGCCGCTGACCGCCCACCGCAAGGTGGACCGCCGCGCCCTTCCCGCGCCCGATGCCGGGGCCGGCGCCGCCTGGGAGGCGCCCCGCACCCCCACCGGCGAGGTGGTGGCCGGGGTGTGGGGCGAGCTGCTGGGCGTGGCTCGGGTGGGGTGGACGGACGACTTCTTCGCCCTGGGCGGGCACTCGCTGCTGGCGACCCGGGTGGTGTCGCGCATGCGCGAGCTGTTCGGGGTGGAGCTGCCGCTGCGCACCCTGTTCGAGGGCCCCTCGCTGGCCGAGGTGGCCGGGGCGGTGGACGCGCTGCGGCTGGAGGGGGTGCTCCCCCCCGCGCCCCCCATCTTTCCCGTGCCCCGCGACGGCGAGCTGCCGCTCTCGTTCGCGCAGGAGCGGCTCTGGTTCATCGACCAGCTGCAGCCGGGCGAGAGCGCATACAACATCCCGGTCGCCTGGCGGCTGGTCGGGGCGCTGGACCTGCCGGCGCTGGAGCGCGCCCTGGCCGAGGTGGTGCGCCGCCACGAGGTGCTGCGCTCGGTGCTGCGCCAGGGCGAACAGGGCCCCGTGCAGGTGGTGCTCCCCGCCGGGCCCGTGCCCGTTCCGGTGGAAGATTGCTCCGCCCTTCCCGCGGAGGGGCGCGAGGACGAGGCGCGCCGGCGGGCGCGGGCGGAGACGGAGGCGCCCTTCGACCTGGCCGCGGGTCCCCTGTTCCGCGCCCGCCTGCTCCGCCTGGGCGAGCGGGAGCACGTGCTGCTGGTGACGATGCACCACGCCGTGAGCGACGGGTGGAGCATGGGGGTGCTGTTCCGCGAGATGGCGGCGCTGTATGGCGCCTTCGCCCGCGGCGAGGACAGCCCGCTCGCGGAGCTGCCGGTGCAGTACGCCGACTTCGCCGCCTGGCAGCGGCGGTGGCTGGACGGCGACGTGCGGGCGGCGCAGCTGGCGTACTGGCAGGCGCGGCTGGCCGGCGCCCCCGCCGTGCTGGAGCTTCCCACCGACCGCCCCCGCCCCGCCGTGCAGAGCCTGCGCGGCGCGCAGGAGCTGGACGTGCTTCCCGCCGCGCTGCTGGACGCGCTGCGCGCGCTGGCCCGGCGCGAGGGGAGCACGCTGTACATGGTGCTGCTGGCCGCCTTCAACGTCCTCCTTTCCCGCTGGTCCGGGCAGGACGACCTGGTGGTGGGCACCCCCATCGCCGGGCGCAACCGGCGCGAGACGGAGGGGCTGATCGGACTGTTCCTCAACACGCTCGCCCTGCGCGGCGACCTTTCCGGCAACCCGCCGTTCCGCGCCCTGCTGGCCCGCGTGCGCGAGACCACGCTGGGCGCGTACGCGCACCAGGACCTCCCCTTCGAGGCGCTGGTGGAGGCGCTGCAGCCGGAGCGCTCGCTGGGGCACACCCCGCTGTACCAGGCCCTCTTCGCCCTGCAGAACCTGGGCGTGGGGCGGCTGGAGCTCCCCGGCGTGCAGGTGAGCGGGATGGGGCTGGGCACCACCAGCAGCAAGAACGACCTTTCGCTGTACGCCTCGGAGGCGCCGGAGGGGCTGCACTGCTCGCTCATCTACAACCCCGACCTGTTCGACGCCGCCACCATGGGCCGCATGCTGGGCCACTTCCGCGTCCTGCTGGAGTCGGTGGCCGCCGACCCGTCGCGCCCGGTGGCGGAGCTGGAGATGCTTGCCGAGGACGAGCGCGCGCGGGTGCTGCGCGAGTGGAACCGCACCGACGCCGCGTGGCCTTCCGCCGCCACCGTGCACGGGGTGATCGCGGAGCAGGCGGCGCGCACCCCGGACGCGCCCGCCGTCGTCTTCCGCGGCACCTCGCTGACGTACGCGGAGCTGGATGCGCGCGCCAGCCGGCTCGCCCATCACCTGCGCGCGCTGGGCGCCGGGCCGGAGGCGCGCGTGGGCATCTGCCTGGAGCGCTCCGCGGAGACGGTGGTCGCCATCCTGGCCGTGCTGAAGGCCGGCGCCGCGTACCTTCCGCTGGACCCGGCGTATCCCGCGGAACGGCTGGCGTACATGCTGGAGGATTCCGGCGCCCGCCTGCTGGTGACGCAGGAGTCGCTGCGCGCGCTCCTTCCCGCCGCCGGGGCCGCGGTGGTCTCGGTGAACGGGGACGCGGAGCGGATCGCGGCGCGGCCGGCGGAGGCGCCGGCGGACGGGGCCGATCCCCGCAACGCCGCGTACGTCATCTACACCTCCGGCTCCACCGGCCAGCCCAAGGGCGTACAGGTGACGCACGGGAACGCCGTCAGCTTCTTCGCGGGGATGGACGAGCGCGTGGGCGGCCCCGTCCCCGGCACCTGGCTGGCGGTCACCCGCACCAGCTTCGACATCCACGTGCTGGAGCTGCTGTGGACGCTGGCCCGCGGCTTCAAGGTCGTCGTCCAGCCGGAGCTGGCGGGGGCGGATGCGCCCGGGCGCCGCGCCCGCCGCTCCACCCGGCCCATGGCGTTCTCCCTCTTCTACTTCTCCAGCGGCGGTGAGGCCGGCGCGGGGGACAAGTACCGCCTGCTGCTGGAGGGGGCAAAATTCGCGGACCGCAACGGCTTCGACGCCGTGTGGACGCCGGAGCGGCACTTCCACGCCTTCGGCGGCGTGTTCCCCAACCCCGCCGTGGTGGGCGCGGCGGTGGCGGCGGTCACGGAGCGGGTGGCCATCCGCGCGGGGAGCGTGGTGCTGCCGCTGCACGACCCGCTGCGCGTGGCCGAGGAGTGGTCCGTGGTCGACAACCTGTCCCACGGCCGCGTGGGCGTCTCGTTCGCCAGCGGGTGGCAACCCAACGACTTCGTGCTGGCGCCGGGGGGGTACGCCGACCGCCGCGAGCAGATGTTCCGCGACGTGGAGACCGTCCGCGCCCTCTGGCGGGGCGAACCGGTGACGCGCACCAACGGGGTGGGGAAGGAGATCCCGGTGCGCGTGCTTCCCCGCCCGGTGCAGCCGGAGCTGCCGGTGTGGGTGACTGCGGGCGGCTCGCCCGAGACCTTCCGCCGCGCGGGGCAGGCCGGGGCGCGCCTGCTCACCCATCTGCTGGGGCAGACGGTGGAGGAGCTGACCGAAAAGGTCGCGGCGTACCGCCAGGCGTACCGCGAGAGCGGCGCCCCGGGCCAGGCGCACGTCACGCTGATGCTGCACACCTTCGTGGGCGACGACCTGGAGGCGGTGCGCCGGACCGTGCGCGAGCCGTTCCGGCAGTACCTGGCCAGCGCGGCGGACCTCATCCGTCCCCTGGCGCAGGAGCGCGGCGTGGACCTGGCCGCCGGCCCCGCCTCGCAGGACGACATGGACGCCATCCTGGACCACGCCTTCGAGCGCTACTGGCAGTCCGCGGCGCTCATGGGAACGCCGGAAAGCTGCGGCGGCACAGCGGAGCGGCTCAAGGAGGCGGGGGTGGACGAGATCGCCTGCCTGATCGACTTCATCGACGACGCGGACGTGGTGCTGGACGCGCTTCCGCGGCTGGACGCCGTGCGCCGCGAGGCCAACCGCGCCGCCGACGAGGGCGCGGACGAGGACGAGAGCATCGCCGCGCAGATCCGCCGCCACGGCGTCACCCACCTGCAGTGCACCCCCTCGCTGGCAGGGATGACCATCGCGGAGAGCGGGATCGAGTCGCTCGCGCCGCTGGACCGCCTGCTCCTGGGCGGTGAGGCGCTGCCGGGGGAGCTGGCGGCGCAGATCCGCACCGTGCTGCCGGACGGGCTGGTGAACGTGTACGGCCCCACCGAGACCACGGTGTGGAGCGCCACGCACGCGGTGGCAGACGAGCGCGGGACGGTGCCGATCGGCGCGCCGATCGCCAACACGCGCACCTACGTGCTGGACGGCGGACTGCGCCCGCTCCCCGCGGGCGTGCCGGGCGAGCTGTTCATCGCGGGCGCCGGGGTCACGCGCGGCTACCACGGGCGCGCGGGGATGACGGCGGAGCGCTTCGTCCCCGAGCCCTTCGGGGGACGGCCGGGGGCGCGGATGTACCGCACCGGCGACCGCGCGCGCTGGCGGGCGGACGGCACGCTGGAGTACCTGGGGCGCGCCGACTTCCAGGTGAAGGTGCGCGGCTTCCGCATCGAGCCGGGCGAGATCGAGTCGCTGCTGCGGGCGCACCCCGCCGTGGCGGACGCGGTGGTCGTCGCCCGGCACGACGCGCTGGACGGGGCGCGGCTGGTGGCCTACACCGTCCCGGCGCCGGGAGCGGCGGCGGAGACGGCGGAGCTGCGGGCGCACCTGGCCGCGCGGCTGCCGGACTACATGGTGCCGGGGGCGTTCGTCTCGCTGGACGCCTTTCCGCTCACCCCCAACGGCAAGCTGGACCGCCGCGCCCTTCCCGAGCCGCAGGCCGCCGCGCCCACAGACCGCTACGTGGCGCCCTCCACCACCGTGGAAGAGGTGCTGGCGGAGATCTGGGCCGAGGTGCTGAACGTGGAGCGCGTGGGCGTGCGCGACGACTTCTTCCAGCTGGGCGGCCATTCGCTGCGCGCCACGCGGGTGCTCACCCGGCTGCGCCAGACCTTCCAGGCGGAGGTCCCGCTGCGGGCCTTTTTCCAGGCCCCCACCATCGCCGCGCTGGCGGAGCACATCGGCCGCGACCCGGAGACGGTGCAGCGGATCGAGCAGATCACCGAGGTGCTGCGCATGCTCAGCGAGGCCGACGACGAGCAGGTGAGCGAGATGCTGGCCCGCGCCGGCGCGGACGAGGAGGCGCGGTGAAGGGCGTTCCCACCAGCCTGGCCGCGCTCAGCCCCGAGAAGCGGGCGCTGTTCGAGGCGCTGCTGAAGAAGCAGGGCGTCGCCGCGCCGCAGGGGATCCCCCGCCGCGAGGGGACGGAGCCGGCGCCGCTCTCCTTCTCGCAGGAGCGGCTCTGGTTCCTGGACCGCATGGACCCCGGCTCCCCCGCGTACAACGTCCCCTGGACGCTGCGCGTGCGCGGGGCGCTGGACGTGCCGCTGCTGGAGCGCGCCCTGGGCGAGGTGGTGCGCCGCCACGACGCCCTGCGCACCACCTTCGTGCTGGACGGCGAGCGCCCGGTGCAGCGCGTTGCCCCGGCCGGCGAGGTTTCGCTCCCGGTGGAGGATCTCTCGGGCGTGCCGGCGGAGGCGCGCGAGGCGGAGCTGCGGCGGCGGGTGGGCGCGGCGGCGTGGGCGCCCTTCGACCTGGAGGCCGGCCCCGTCTTCCGCGCCATCCTCTACCGCCTGGACTCCACCGATCACCTGCTCCTGGTCTCCATCCACCACACGGTGACCGACGGCGGCAGCATGGGGGTGCTGTTCCGCGAGCTGAACGCCGTCTACGCCGCGTTCGCCGCCGGAAAGCCGTCGCCGCTGCATCCGCTCTCCATCCAGTACGCCGACTTCGCCGTCTGGCAGCGCCGGCACCTGTCCGGAAAGCGGCTGGAGGACGAGCTGGCGTGGTGGCGCGCCCGGCTGGACGGCGCGCCGGCCGTCCTGAATCTGCCGACGGACCGGCCGCGCCCCACGGTGCACCGCTACACCGGCGGCGGGCGCTCGGTTACGCTTCCGCCGGCGGTGCTGGAGCGGCTGCGCGCGCTGGCGCTGGGCGACGGGGCCACGCTGTACATGGTGCTGCTGGCGGCGTACGCCACCGTGCTGGCGCGCTGGTCCGGCCAGGACGACGTGGTGGTGGGCACGCCCATCGCCGGGCGCCACCACCGCGAGGCCGAGGAGCTGATCGGCTACTTCGCCAACAC
>JAHWJJ010000395.1 GCA_019348475.1 Gemmatimonadota bacterium
GAACGGGTGAACGGGTGAACGGGTGAACGGGTGAACGGGTGAACGGGTGAACGGGCTCCATCGTGCCCTCCTATCTGCCGACCGGAGTCTTCCACTTTCGCACTTTCGCACTTCCGCACCAACGCACTCACGCACTCTCTACCAGAAAATCCGCCAGCGACCGGAACAGCCCCAGCCCGTCCGTGTTCCCCAGCACCACGTCCACGGCGCGCTCCGGGTGCGGCATCATCCCCAGCACGTTCCCGGCCGGGCTCACGATCCCCGCGATGTTCCGCGCGCTGCCGTTGGGGTTGGACTGCGGCGTCACCTCGCCCGCCGCGTCGCAGTAGCGGAACGCCACCCGCCCCGTCGCCTCCAGGTCGTCCAGGATCTCCGCGTCCGCCGTGTAGCACCCCTCGCCGTGCGCGATCGGCACCCGCAGCACCTGCCCGGCCTGGTACTCCGACGTGAAGGGCGGCTGGGCCTGCTCCACCCGCAGGTACACGGGGCGCGAGCGGAACTTGAGCGTGCGGTTGCGCATCAGCGCCCCCGGCAGCAGCCCGGCCTCACAGAGGATCTGGAAGCCGTTGCACACGCCCGCCACCGGCCCGCCCCCGTTGGCGAAGGCGACCACCTCGCGCATGATGGGGCTGTGCGCGGCGATGGCCCCCGCGCGCAGGTAGTCGCCGTAGCTGAACCCGCCGGGAAGGAACACGGCGTCCACCCCCTGCAGGTCGTGCTCCTTGTGCCACAGGAAGACGGCCTCGGCGCCCAGCCCTTCCTGGACGGCCTTGTAGCAGTCGTAGTCACAATTGCTGCCGGGGAAGGTCACCACGCCGATCTTCATGCCGCGCTCCCGGCGGGCGCCCCCACCGTCACCGCGAAGTCCTCCGTCACCGGGTTGGCCAGCAGGTGGCGGCACATGGCCTGGGCCCGCTCGCGCGCCTGCGCCTCGGAGTCCGCCTGCAGCGTGAACACGATCAGCCGCCCCACGTGCACCTCGCCCACACCCGTGAACCCCAGCGACGCCAGCGCGCCGCCCACCGCCTTCCCCTGCGGGTCCAGGATGCCGCGGCGCGGCGTCACCCGCACCTCGATGCCGTATTCCGTCACACCCGTCCCTCGCGGTCCGATTGTCTGCGTTTGATGAAGCGCCGCCGCGGGCGCATCGCCTCGTAGTCCAGCTCCCGCTCGTCGTCCGGGTCCTCGTCCACCTCGTCGAACAGCGGGTCGCGCTCCGGAAGCCGGTCCAGGAACCCCATCGCCGCCGAGCGCGCCAGCCCCCAGGTGATGTAGGCGATGGAGAACGGGAAGAAGAAGTAGGCCGGCGCCGTGAACGCGCTCACGATCGCCACCAGCGACAGCACGATGGCAAAGCGGCCGCCCCAGGTGCGGATGCTGAAGCGCGGCACCACCGGGTACAGCACGTTGCTCACCATCAGCACGCCCACCCCCAGCATCAGCCACCCCGCCGTGCGCGCCACCGGCACGTGGGACAGAAAGCGCGCCCAGAACTCCGTCTGCGTAAAGGCGAAGTAGGTGGCAAGGCACGCGCCGGCGGTGGGGGAGGGAAGCCCGTGGAAGTTGGCCTTGGCCGTCCCCGCCTGCTCGATGTTGAAGCGCGCCAGCCGGAACACCGCGCACACGATGTACAGGAACGACAGGATCCACGCCCACTCGCCCCCCTGCTGCAGGAACGCGAAGTAGGCGATCAGCGCCGGCGCCACACCGAACGACACGGCGTCCACCAGCGAGTCCAGCTCCTCGCCGAACGCGCTCCCCGTCGCCGTAAAGCGGGCGATGCGGCCGTCCAGCAGGTCCATAACGGCCGCGCCCACGATCATCCATCCCGCCGCCTCGTACCCCCCCCGCGCCGCGGTCACCACGGCCCAGATGCCCAGGAACAGGTTGCCCAGGGTAAAGGCGCTGGGCAGGACCACCACGCCGCGCCGCAGCCGCCGCCGCGGCACCATGGGCTCGGACGCGATCATCGCACCGCTCCGGGGCCGCCGAGCGGAACGTCGTCCAGCCGCATTCCCGTGATCCGGCGGAACGCGTCCTGGTACCGTCGCGAAGTCTCCTCCACCACCTCAGGCGGCAGCTCCGGGCCCGGCGGCGTCTTGTTCCACCGGCCCTCGGCGCACAGCGCCTCCAGCCAGTCGCGCAGGGGCTGCTTGTCCAGCGAGGGCTGGCCGCGGCCGGGCGCGTACGCCTCCCTGGGCCAGAAGCGCGACGAGTCCGGCGTCAACACCTCGTCCATCAGCCGGATGGTCCCGTCCCCGTCGGTCCCGAACTCGAACTTGGTGTCGGCGATGATCACGTCGCTCTCCGCGGCGATCTCGCGCCCGCGGGCGTAGACGGCCAGCGAGGCCTCGCGCAGCCGCTCCGCCGCCTCACCTCCCACGATCTCCCGCATGCGGCTGAACGGGATGTTCTCGTCGTGGCCGCTCTCCGCCTTGGTCGCGGGGGAGAACAGGGGCGACTCCAGACGATCCGATTCGCGCAGCCCGGAGGGGAGGGGCTCGCCGGCCAGGGTGCCGTGCTCGCGGTACTCTTTCCACGCGCTCCCGGACAGATAGCCGCGCACCACGCACTCCACCGGGAACGGCTGCAGCTTGCGGCAGAGCATGGAGCGCCGGGCCCAGGCGTCGCGGTGGGGCTGAAGGGGCGGATACATCCCGGCGATCTCGTCGGGGTCCACGGAGAGGAGGTGGTTGGGCACCAGCTCCGCCGTGCGCGCGAACCACCACGCGCTCATCAGCGTGAGCACCTCGCCCTTGCGCGGGACGGCGGTGGGCATCACCACGTCGAACGCGCTCACGCGGTCCGTGGCGACCAGCAGCAGGGCGTCGCCCAGGTCGTACACGTCGCGCACCTTGCCCCGCACCCGCAGCGGAAAGGGAAGGTCGGTGCTGACCAGCGTAGCAGTCAGGGTCGCGCTCCGTCAGGGGGTGGCGTGGAGTCCGGAACTTAGCAAACGCGCCGGGGGGCGGCAACCGGCGGGGGGGAAGGGAAGTGCGTGAGTGCGTGAGTACGTGAGTGCGGTGCGTCGCGCGGGGCTCCTGCTCCCGGCGCGCTCCCCGCCCTCTCCCCCCCCAGGCCTTTTCGCTCGTTCCTCGCGGCGGCTGGCGACCCCTCCCCCAACTGCGGGGGAGGGGTGGTGTGGAGCAGGGTGTTATCCGCCAGGCGAAGTTCCACCTCCCCCAGGTTTTCCTAGGGGGAGGTCGCGAGGAAAGAGGGGGAGGGGGCGTGGCTGGGGCGCCGACCGCGCGCTGGAACCCCGCCTACATCTCCCTTCCCCCACGCAGTTTGTGGGGGAAGGGCCGGGGATGGGGGGCGGCCCGCCGTCGCGCCATTCCATCCCCAGCTCACCGACCTCTCCCTACCGCTTCCCCCGGCCAGTTTCGGGGGAGGTGGGCCGGTGGTGCGGGCCCGGAGGGGGACAGTCGGGGAACGCCGTCCGCCGTGCACGGTAAAGGGCACCGCGCGCACTGCTTGCGTGCCTCGATCTCCTGTTCCTGCACGTCCATGGCTGTATCGCCCCTTCCCGAGGCCGAAGCGCTGGCGCCGCTGCTGCACCTGCTGCGCGGCCGCCGCGCCGTGGTGCTGGCGGGCGCGGGGTGCAGCACGGAATCGGGCATCCCCGACTACCGCGGGCCTGGCGCGCGGCCCCGCACCCCCATCCAGTACCAGGAGTTCGTCCGCAGCGAAGCCGGGCGGGCGCGGTACTGGGCCCGCAGCGCCGTGGGGTGGCCCCGCTTCTCCGCCGCACGGCCCAACGCGGGGCACTTCGCGCTCGCCGAGCTCGAGGATTCCGGGATCGTGCAGGGCGTGATCACGCAGAACGTGGACGGGCTGCACCACGCGGCCGGCAGCCGGCGGGTGGTGGAACTGCACGGTTCGCTGGCGTCCGTCCGCTGCCTGGCGTGCGGCGAGGTCGCGTCGCGCGACCGCTTTCAGAATCGGCTTCTGTCGATGAACGGGGACTGGGCCGAACACGTCGGCGCCGGTGTGGAGCAGGCGCCGGACGGTGATGCCGAACTCCCACCCTCGGTGGTGGAGGCGTTCCGCGTGCCCGCGTGCGAGAGCTGCGGCGGCGTCATCAAGCCCGACGTGGTCTTCTTCGGCGAGAACGTGCCGGCGGAGCGGGTGGAGGACGCCTGGCGCCTCTTTGCCGAGGCCGAGGTGCTGCTGGTGGCCGGCTCGTCGCTGACCGTGTACTCGGGACGCCGTTTCATCTACCGCGCGCAGCAGCAAGGCGTGCCCATCGGCATCATCAACATCGGCCCGACGCGGGCGGACCCGATGGCGGCGGCGAAGGTGGAAGGGCCGCTGGGACGCATCCTTCCGCAGCTGGCGCAGGCACTCCGGAGATAGGGAATAGGGAATAGGGAATAGGGAATAGGGAATAGTATCTGACGATGAAATCTCGCGCATCTTGCGCAAGATTTGCTCGAGGTACCCGCGGCTCGGAATTTTGGCGCGGCTCACTCGTGGGGCTTCGGAATCGCGTCGCGTGAGGGATGCGCGC
>JAHWJJ010000059.1 GCA_019348475.1 Gemmatimonadota bacterium
GCACTCACGCACTCACGCACTCACGCACTCACGCACTCACGCACTCACGCACTCCTCACAGCGTCAGCGCCGGGCACGCCAGCCCCTCGTACTTCAGCTCCACGCCGGCGGCGCGGCAGTCGGGGCACAGGCCGTAGACTTCCAGCTTGTGCCGCGCGGGAAGAAAGCCGTGCGCGCGCGCCACCTCGTCCTGGATGCGCTGGATCTCGGGCCGGCGGAACTCCACCACGTTGCGGCAGTTGGTGCACACCAGGTGCTGGTGGCCGCGCTGCTGCCCGAACAGGTGCTCGTAGCGCTTGAACCCGTCGCCAAAGTCGTGGTCCGCCACCAGCCCGCTGCGCACCAGGATCTCCATGGTGCGGTAGATGGTGGCCTTGCCGATGCGCTCGCCGCGCTTCTTCAGCTCGGCTTCGATCTCCTCCACCGACAGGTGCTCCGTAGAGCTGAACACCACGTCGGCAACGATCTCGCGCTGCAGCGTGACCGGCAGCCCGTGCTGGCGCAGGTAGCGCCGGAACAGGTGCAGGTAGGGCGAGTTGGCGACGGTCTCGGTGGCGGCCATTCAGGTCCTCGGGTCGTCGGTATCCGCGGGAGATGATTCCTGCCCTAACGATAATGATTCTTGATTCCCGGGGTCAAGCGGCACGGCGGGGGCGGCGTGCTCCAGCGCCGCCACCGCCGGCTACCCGACCCGCACGGGCCGGCCGCAGCGGATACAGGTGAAGCGCCGGTTCCGCAGCACGTGCAGGACCACGGCTCCCCCGCCCTCCACTCCCCCCGCGCGGCTTCCCAGGGGGTGCGGCCGGCGCCACCCCGGGTCCGTTGCGCAGCGGCCGCAGTGCGGACACCGCAGCCAGGGAGAAAGCAGCAGCGTCCCCGCGGCGGCCGGCGCAACGAGCAGCATCCCGGCCACGCCCCACAGGGGCAGCCCCAGCGCGAGGGATAGCAGAGATCCGCCCACGCCCACCCCCAGACCCACCCACGCGAGCAGGACCAGGGCGCAGTAGAGCCGCAGCAGGCGCGGCCGGGGGAACGGGCGCTCGGCGGGGCCCGCCGGGAGCCCACGGCCTTCGTTCACGCTGCCGGATCCGGTGCGGCGTGGCCGCGCGCGAGCCACTGCTCGCGCGACATCTCGTAGCGCGCCTCGCCGCGATAGTCGCCCGCGGGCTCCCACCCCGCCGCGCGGTAGAACGCCTCCGCCCGCGTCCCGGGATCGGTGCTCAACCACACGCGCTCCGCGCCCGACGCAAAGAACCAGTCCATCATCTGGTCGTGCAGCCGCCGCCCGATGCCGCGGCCCTCGAACTCCGGGTCCATGAACAGCGCCCAGACGTTGCTCCGCGCCAGGTCGCCGATGGCGAACCCGACGATCCGGCCCTCGTCCTCAGCCACCCAGCCGCGTCCCTCCCGGCCGATCTTCTCCAGGACGTGGTGCGGCTGCACCATGGCGGGGTCCGCCAGCCGGTTCTCGCGCACCGCCACCCGGATGCGCTGCATCGCATCCACGTCCGCTGCCGTGGCCACGCGGATCCGCACGTCGGGCCCGCGCACCGCCGCGGCGGCCGGCGCCGCGTCGGGCGGAGTCACGGCGGTGCCCGCGAGTTCGGCGAGCAACTCCATCCACCGACCCGCATCCCCCGCCGTCTCGCGCACGTCCGGCGTCTCGGGAACGTCCAGCCGCCGCAGCACGCCCTCGATGATGCGGTCCACGCGGTCCAGCGGCACCGTCCCCTGCTCCTCCAGCTCGTCCGTGCGCACCGGACGGGCCCGGGGGGCGGGGGGCTCCACCAGGTAGTGCAGGGTGTGGATGGTGCGCGTCCGCCGCCCCTCGTCCCCCTCCGGATAGACGGAGAGGACGGCCAGCCCGCTCTCCCGCGCGCCCAGCTGGCGCGGGGAAAACAGCCAGACGGCGTCCACCCGCTCCGGCGGAATGCGCTCCGCCGCGGCCGCCAGCGCCGCCGCAAGCGCGGGGTTCGCCCGCCCCGGCGCGGCCTCCGCCGGCTGGCTCAGGCCGCCCCCGCGGGTTGCAGCGCACGCGCGCGCTCCGCCGCCTCCTGCTCCACGTAGAAGCGAAGGACGTGCAGAAAGTCCTGCGCGTTGGTGATCACCCCGAACGCCTGGTGGGTGCCGCGGTCCTTGAGCTTGGAAACGACGAACTCCGAGGAGTCCACGCAGATCGTCGTCAGCGGCCGCACCTCGCCCGTTTCCTCGCTCCACACGTAGGAGGGGAGCATGTTGCCGGTGGCGATGGAGTGCAGTGCCGTGGCGATCATGATGACGCCCGTGCAGCGGCGGGTGTGCTCCTTCATCACCTCCTGGCAGCGGATGGCGTCGGTGATGGTGTCCGGCAGTGGGCCGTCGTCGCGGATGGAGCCGGCCAGCACGTAGGGGATGCGGCTGGTGACCGCCGCGTGCATCACCCCCTCGCGGATGATCCCCTGCTCCACCGCCGCCGGGATCGATCCCGCGGCGCGGACGCGGTTGATGGCGCGCATGTGGAAGGCGTGGCCCCCCTCCATGGGGATCCCCCGGTTGTTCATCCCCAGGGTGGTGCCCAGGGTGGCGCTCTCGATGTCGTGCACCGCCACCGCGTTCCCGCCGAACAGCGCCCCCACGTATCCCTCCCGGATGAACCACGCCAGCGTGTCGCGGCCGCGGGAGTGCAGCACGGCCGGGCCAACGACCCAGATGAAGTGTCCGCCGCGCTCGCGCTCGTCCACCAGGATCCGCGCCATCTCGCCGTAGTCGGTGGGCTTTTCGCGGCTGACCTCGGACGACATGAACTTGAACTCGCCCTCGGGCCCCACGTCGCCCTCCGCCCCCATCAGCCCCGCGGCGTGGACGAAGATCCCCTCGCTGCCGTCCTCCGCCAGCCCCATCGCCACCGCCTGGCCGCCGCGCACGTAGCGGCCCTCCAGCACGCGCGGCACGCCGTCGGGGTCCAGCACCAGCGCGCTGTCCATCCGCGGGTCGCGGGGCAGCTTCCACGACCCGTCCGCCAGCTTTACGTAGGTGGGCAGGTTGGTGGTGGAAAAGAACCCCTCCGGAAGCACGCCGTCCGCGGGGGCCGGTTCGAACCTGGCGGCGGGGGCGTTCGCGAAGCGGGGCTGCGAAAAGTCGGGCGCGCGGTACATGCGGTCGGCCGGGTCGTCTGAAGGGATCGGGATCCGCCTGCTCGGGCGGAAAACTAGCCGGGGTACGCCCCGCCGAACAAGTCGCCGGGACTGCATCGTTCCGTTACCCCCGCTGTAACGCACCCGGACACTTCCGCGCAGCCGGCCACAGCCTCCGAGCCGCCGCCCCTCCCTCGCGCGTGAGGGTTACTGACGGTGCGCCAACGGCTTGCGCGGCGACCGCGAGGGCGCCGGCCGCGGAGCCGGGGCCGGAACGCCGGTTGCACGTGGTGGCGGGACGGGGTTCCCCGCGTCCGTGCGAGAGCCCGGCTTAATCCCTCCCCATTCTGCCACCGATGGAGCACTCGATGACACAGTTCAGCGTTCCGCAGGCGCCCCGCTTTCCCGATGCCGCCAACGCGGGCCCGGGGCGCATCGTTCCCGGAGTCGTGGAGGTCCAGCTGCGCCCCGGCGTCCGTCCCGAGTTCGTCCGCCCGCCGTCGTCGGCCGCCGCGCCGGCGCTGACCAGCGCCAACGCCGACCTGGAGGCGCTGAACGCGGTGGTCCGGGAGTACGCGCTGGTCGCGGCGGAGCCCAGCTTCGCCTCGGCGGCGGGGCCGGACGACAAGGCCGCGCCCGCGGCGGACGTTCCGGGAGACGGGGTGGACCTGCGCAGCTTCGTCACGCTGTACTTTCCCGAAGGGGTGGACACCGAGGCCGTGGCCGCCCGTCTGCGCGAGCTGCCGGACGTGGAGCGCGCGGTGCCGGTGCCCGTAGCCATCCCACCCCTCGCCACCGTGCTGGACGAGATCGCGGTGCCCGCCGTATTCGCGGCGCCCCCGGTCCCCGCGGCGGACCCGCTGGTCGGCACGTCGGACCAGGTCGCCACCAACCCGCAGGGGCAGGAGTTCCAGTGGTACGTCTTCCGCTGCGCGGCCGACCAGGCGTGGAACACCGCGTCCGGGGCGGGCGTGGTGATCGCCGACATCGACTGGGGGTTCCGCACCACCCACCAGGACCTGGCCCCGCGAATGGAGATGTCCCGCGCCTACAACGCGTACGACGGCGGAACCGACGTGTCGTGGGGCGACACCAGCCACGGCACCGGGTCACCGGTCTGGCCGCGGCCGCGGCGAACGGGCTGGGGATCGCCGGGTTCGCGTACGGCGCCACCCTCTGGCCCGTGCAGGCCCACGGAGGGCCGGGGCAGCCCCTTCCCGGGAACGCGTGGGCGAACGCCATTGAATGGGTGCGCACCGCCGACAGCGGCGGCCGGCGCAAGGTGATCGTGCTGGAGGTGCAGACCGGCAGCTACGGCAACTACGAGATGGTCCCCTCCGTCAACGCCGCCGTGCGGAACGCGATCGCGTCCGGCGTGGTGGTGTGCGTGGCCGCCGGCAACGGCGACCGCGACGCGGGGATCGACGACCAGGGGAACCCCATCCCCCCCACCGGCTCCATCCTGGTGGGCGCTACGGCGTACGCCCCGGCCGGGAACCCGCGGGCGGGGTTCAGCAACTACGGCGCGAACGTGGTGGTAGCCGCCCCCGGCGACGGCGCGCACGACGCCACCTGCGACAGCGCCGGCGACGACAGGTACCGCAACGGATTCGGCGGCACCTCGGGTGCCACGCCCAAGGTGGCCGGCGTGGCCGCGCAGCTGCTGCAGCTTCGCCCGGAGCTGACCCACGCCGAGGTGCGCGACGTCCTGAACCGCACCGGCGGCGCCGTCTCGACCGACGCCGGCAAGCCGGTCGGCACGTTCCTGAACGCGAACGCCGCCGTAGCGGCCGTCACCGGCTTTCTGAAGGCACCGCCCATGACCGCCATGGCGCTGGGGATGGGCGCCACGGGCAACCTGGAGGTGTTCGGCGCGGGGCTGGACGGAACCCTGTACCACAACTGGCTCGACGGGTGTGGTACCTGGCACGCCTGGGCGGCCGGGTTCGACGGCGCACCCGCCGCCCGTTCCGTGGCGCTGGCGATGGGCCCCACCGGAAACCTGGAGGTGTTCGCCGTGGGCGCCACCGACGGCACCGTGTACCACGACTGGCTCGACGCTCGCGGCACCTGGCACGGCTGGACGGCCGACTTCGACGGCGCGCCAAAGGCCAGCTCGGTCGGGCTGGCGATGGGCCCGACGGGGAGCCTGGAGGTGTTCGCCGTCGGCGCCGCGGACGGGACCGTGTACCACGACTGGCTGGACGGCTCCGGGAAGTGGCACGGCTGGACCGCCGACTTCGACGGCGCGCCAAAGGCCAGCTCGGTCGGGCTGGCGATGGGCCCGACGGGGAGCCTGGAGGTGTTCGCCGTCGGCGCCGCGGACGGGACCGTGTACCACGACTGGCTGGACGGCTCCGGGAAGTGGCACGCGTGGACGGCCGACTTCGACGGCGCGCCCAAGGCACGTTCCATCGCGGTGGCGATCGGCGCCACGGGGAACCTGGAAGTCTTCGCCGTCGCCGCCACGGACGGGACGGTGTACCACGACTGGCTGAACGGGTCCGGGAGCTGGCACGGTTGGACGCCGGATTTCGACGGAGCGCCGAAGTGCTCGTCGGTCGCGCTGGCGCGCGGCGCGACGCGGAACCTGGAGGTGTTCGCCGTCGGCCGCGCCGACGGGACCGTCTACCACGATTGGCTGGACGGCTCCGGGAAGTGGCACGGTTGGACGGCGGACTTCGATGGCGCGCCCAAGTCCTCGTCGGTCGCGCTGAGCATGGGCGCCACCGGGAACCTGGAAGTGTTCGCCGTCGCCAGGGACGGCTCGCTGCCCCGGCACAACTGGCTGAGCGGCGCCGGGACCTGGCACGGTTGGCAGTGAGCCCGGGGCACCGCCCGGCCGCCTGATCGGGCGCCGCGGGAAGCAGGTACCAGGCACCCGGCCCGCGCCGGGTGCCTTTGTAGTTCGCTGCCTCGGGGCGCGTCTCGCGGCGGCCGCGGACCGGCGGGGGCACCGGGCCCTTTCGCGCGGGGGCCCAAGGGTCCAGATTCGTTCCCCTCGCGATCCCGACCACCGCGCCACACTTGCCGACGGAGGCAGCGCTGCCCAGGAAGTGGACCATCGACGATTCCCGCGAGCTGTACAACATCGAGGGCTGGGGAATCGGCTACTTCGGCATCAACGAAAAGGGGCACGTGACCGTGGCCCCGTCCAAGGAGGACGGGCCGGCGCTGGACCTCTTCGAGCTGGCCACCGACATGGAGGCGCAGGGCGTGGGGCTTCCCCTGCTGCTGCGCTTCAGCGACATCCTGCGCACCCGCATCGAGACGCTGGGCGACCGCTTTGCCACGGCGATCCAGGAGTTCGCCTACGATGGCGGATACACCACCGTGTACCCCATCAAGGTGAACCAGCAGCGCCACGTGGTGGAGGAGATCGTCCAGTACGGCGAGCGCCACGGCGTGGGGCTGGAAGTGGGGAGCAAGCCGGAGCTGCAGGCGGTGCTGGCGCTGAACGAGCGCACGGACCACCTGATCATCTGCAACGGCTACAAGGACGAAGAGTTCATGCGGCTGGCGCTGATGGGCCAGAAGCTGGGCCACAAGGTCATCATCGTCATCGAAAAGCTGAGCGAGGTCGAGGTGCTGCTGCGCGTGGCGGGCGACATGGGCGTGGAGCCCACCGCCGGCGTACGCATCAAGCTCTCGGCCACCGGCGCGGGGCGCTGGAGCGAGACGGCGGGGGAAAAGAGCAAGTTCGGGCTGAACGCCGCGCAGCTGGTAAAGGTGCTGGACATGCTGGACCAGGCGGGAAAGCTGGACGCGCTCAAGCTCATCCACTTTCACCTGGGGTCGCAGATCCCCGACATCCGCAACATCAAGCTGGGGATGACGGAGGTGGCGCGGTACTACGTGGAGCTGCGCCAGCTGGGGGTGGAGATCGGTTACGTGGACGTGGGCGGCGGCCTGGGGGTGGACTACGACGGATCCCGCTCCACGGGGAGCGCCAGCGTGAACTACTCCATCCAGGAGTACGCCAACGACATCGTCTACGCCCTGGCCGAGGCGTGCCGCGAGAACCAGGTGCCCATGCCGCACATCATCAGCGAGAGCGGCCGGGCCCTTACGGCGCACCACGCGCTCCTGCTGATCAACGTGATCGACCTGGAGACGCAGAGCCCCGACAAGCCCGAGCCGGTGAGCGACGGGGCGCACGCGCTGGTGCAGGAACTGGCGGGCGTGTTCCGCGAGCTGGACGGCCGGCGCGTACACGAGGTGTACCACGACGCGGCGTTCCTCAAGGAGCAGCTGATGGTGCACTTCAACTCCGGCACCCTCTCGCTGCGGGAGCGCGCCATCGGCGAGCGGTACTGGCTGTCGATCATGAACCGGGTGGCGCAGCTGGCGGCCAGGGACCCGGACGAGTTCGAGGACATCCTCCCGGAGCTGGAGGCCATCCTGATCGACCGGTACTTCTGCAACTTTTCGCTCTTTCAGTCGCTGCCCGACAGCTGGGCGATCGACCAGCTGTTCCCCATCATGCCCATCCACCGGCTGGACGAGGAGCCCACGCGGCGCGGCACGCTGCAGGACGTGACCTGCGACAGCGACGGCAAGATCGACCACTTCGTGGGATGGCGTAAGAGCAAGCCCAGCCTGGAGCTGCACGCGTTCCGGCACGGCGAGCCGTACGTGCTGGGGATCTTTCTTACCGGCGCGTATCAGGAGATCCTGGGCGACCTGCACAACCTGTTCGGCGACACCAACGCCGTGCACGTAAAGCTCACGCCGACGGGGTACGAGATCGGCGACCTGGTGCACGGCGACACCATCACCGAGGTGCTGAACTACGTGCAGTTCAACACCCAGGACCTGATCTCCACCTTCCGCCGCAAGATCGCCAACGCCGGCAGCCGCATCACCCGCGCGGAGGCGAACGCGTTCATCGCGGACTACATCGCGGGGCTGGCGGGGTATACGTATCTGGAGGGGGAGGCTTGAGAGTGCGTACGTGCGTGAGTGCGTGACTGAGGCGGTCTGGAGATTGTTCGCGGAGATTACACGTGTCAAGCACCTGAACTTCTCCTCCCCCACGACGCAAACGGCCCCGCGCAGCGCGGGGCCGTTCGCCGTTCGAGGGAGCTTCCCGTTCCGTTCAGGCCCGGGCCCACTCGCCGTACAGGGGAAAGCGGCCGCACAGCTCGCGCACCTCGCCCAGCACCTGCCGCGCGACCCCCTCGTCCGCGGGGGCGGCGATCACGCGGTCGATGAAGCCGGCGATCTGGCGCATCTCGGCCTCGCCCAGGCCGCGCGTGGTGAGCGCGGGGGTGCCGATGCGCACGCCGGAGGTCACGAACGGGCTCTCCGTCTCGCCCGGCACCGTGTTCTTGTTGACCGTGATGCCGGCGTGCTCCAGCGCCTTCTCGGCCACCTTTCCCGTCACCCCCCTGTTGCGCAGGTCCACCAGCAGGAGGTGGTTGTCCGTTCCCCCCGAGACCAGGGTGAAGCCGCGCTCCATCAGCCCCTCGGCCAGCGCGCGGGCGTTGGCGATCACGCGGCCGCTGTAGTCGCCGAACTCCGGCCGCAGCGCCTCGTGGAAGGCGACCGCCTTGGCGGCGATCACGTGCATCAGCGGGCCGCCCTGGATCCCCGGAAAGATCTGCTTGTCGATGGCTTTCGCGTGCTCCTCCGTCGAAAGGATCAGGCCGCCTCGCGGGCCGCGCAGCGTCTTGTGCGTGGTGGAGGTCACCACGTCCGCAAAGGGCACGGGGTTGGGATGGTGCCCCGTCGCCACCAGACCGGCGATGTGCGCCATGTCCACCACCAGCCTGGCGCCGGACTCGCGCGCGATCTCGCCGAACACCTCGAAGTCGATCTGCCGCGGGTACGCGCTGGCCCCGGCGACAATGACCCTGGGGCGCACCTTCATGGCCTGGTCCCGCAGCGCCGCGTAGTCGATGCGGTGGTCGTCGGGGCGAACGCCGTACGCCACCACGTTGTACAGCCGGCCGCTGAAGTTCACCGGCGAGCCGTGCGTGAGGTGGCCGCCTTCGGACAGGTTCATTCCCAGCAGGGTGTCGCCGGGCTGCATCAGCGCAAAGTAAACGGCCATGTTGGCCTGCGCGCCGGAGTGCGGCTGCACGTTGGCGTGCTCGGCGCCAAACAGCCGCAGCAGCCGCTCCTGCGCCAGCCTTTCGACGTCGTCCACCACCTCGCACCCGCCGTAGTAGCGCTTGCCGGGATAGCCCTCCGCGTACTTGTTGGTGAGCACCGAGCCCATCGCCTGCAGCACCGCCTGCGAGACGAAGTTCTCCGAGGCGATCATCTCCAGCTGGTTCTCCTGCCGGTCGGCCTCGGCCACCAGCAGGCGGTGGATGTCGGCGTCGGTGTGCTTGAGGGCGTCCATGGATTCCTGTACGGCGGCTCGGGCGGTTTCGTGCGAGTTTCGGGAGCCCCGAAAGTACCCCGCCGCCCCGCCGGTGTCCACCTGGACGGCAGACGCCTGCCATCCAGCGCCGGCAGGCAAGGCGTTGCATGGCGGCCTGCCTTGAAGCACGGCGGCGGGGGCAACGAGTACGCGCGCGACGTGGTTCCTGCGATCATGAAGACGGCGGCGGCGCGGGAGATGGATTCCCGCGCCGCCGCTCTCCGCCCGAGTGCTCGAGTCAGGGCGTTATGGCCGCGCCGCGCTTCGCACCGCCGTCGGACCGGCGCGACGCGGGCCGCGGCTGGGGCGCCGCGGACGGCGTGCCGTCCCGGCGCGGCTGCGTCACCGCCCGCGAAGCCCCGCGCTCGGCGTCACCGGCCGGCGCGGCGGACGTGGAGGGCCCGTTGTCGCGCGCGGGCGGAATCGCCGGGACGGGCCTGGGCACCGGGACAGGCATCGGGGCGGGCGGATACATGCGGCCGACGTCGCGGTCCGGGCTCTGGCTCGCGGTCCGCATCCCGATCGTGCGGCGCACCTCGCGCCCCTGGCGAAGGTTCATCATCCCCGACCTGGACGTCAGGTAGCCGATCGCGTCGGTGCGCAGCCAGTAGCGCCCGGGCGCATTCAGCCGCACCCGGAACTCCCCGCGCGCGTCGGTGCCCGCCATCCCGACGGAGTGTCCCTCCGCGTCCAGCACGGTCACGGTGGCGTTCGACAACGGGCGGCCGGTGCGCGACTCCACCACCCGTCCCTCGATCACCTGCGCACCCAGCGGCTGCCCGGCCAGTGCCAGCAGCGTCAGTCCCATGATCCACTTCGACATCGGCGTCTCCTTCACCACAGGTTTCGGTCCACCCCACTTCGCGCACCGCACCCGGCGCGGCGTACGGTTCCGTCTATACCTTCGTCCAGATCACCAGCACGCCGCAAAACCAGTTGTCCCGGGGAGGAAACTCGCCTGGTGCGCTGCTGGCCGAGCTGTAGAGCTCCACGGCGGCGACGCTCTTTCCCGACACCAGATCGTCGATGGTCAGCCCCTGGAACAGCCGCACGGGCCGCCCGTCCAGGTACACCGACGGAATGCAGCGCCCTCCGCGCCGCCCCGGCAGCGTGATGATGCGGTCGAAACGGGATTCTCCCGGCTCCAGCCGCACCATCGGCATCTGCTGCAGCACGTCCGAGGCGTGGAACGGGTTGATGCGGGCGATCTCGTCCGGCCCCATGAACCGGCCGAACGGCTGCCGCTGACGGCGCCACTCGAAGCCGGCGAGCTGGTGGTCGCGCATCACCTGGCGCGACGCAGCGACCACGGTGAGGGGCGCCAGCAGCACCGCCTCGGTGGAAAGGCGCAGCTCCACCTGCACCGTGTCGTCGGGCATCACCGTGATGGCGCCCGAGGTGGCCGGCCGGTATCCCACCCGCTCCGCCCGCAGCTGATACCCGTCGGCCTGCCGCACCCGCAGGTGAAAGTGCCCCGCCGAGTCGGTGACGGCGCGGCCGGCGCGCAGCTCCCGGCTGCTGAGCAGCGTCACCGTCGCGCCGCCCACGGGCCGCCCCGTCTCCTCGTCCAGCACCCGCCCGGCGATCCCCCGCTGCCGGGGCACTCCCACCACGGCGGTATCCATTGCCACCGGATCGGACGCCATCCGTACCTCCACCGCGAGCGTCTCCTCCGCCTCCAGCGCCACCATCCGGGTGAGCGTGGGGCGGTAGCCCAGGCGGTCGGCGTGAAGCCGGAACTCGCCCGCCCCGGGCGCGCGCAGCCGGAAGGCCCCGGCGGCGTCGGCCACGGTCCGCCCGACGATGCTGCCGCCGGCGTCCAGCAGGGACACGGTGGCCCCCGCCACGGGCTGCTGCGTCGCCGTCTCCGTTACGCGGCCCTCCAGCGCCTGGGCCGCGGCGGTGGCCGGGCAGAGGAGGGCCGCCAGGCAGGCGATCCGGTATGCGAACGCGATCGGCCGCCGCTTCATCTTCCCACCTTCGTCCAGATCACGATCACCCCACAGAACGGGTTGTGGTGGGGCGGAAATTCTCCCGGCGCGCCACCGGGCGAGGTGTACACCTCCACCGCCGCCACGCTGCTGCCGGAGACCAGGTCGTCGATCGTCATCCCCTGGAACAGGCGCACGGGGCGGCCGTCCAGGTACAGCGACGGCACGCAGCGCGGCGCGGGTCCCATCCCGCGGCCGCGGGCCGGGAGCGTGACCATCCGGTCGAACTGGGATGCGCCGGAACTGCGCACCTGCACCATGGGCATCTGCTGCAGCACGTCCGAAGCGTAGAACGGGTTGATGCGCCGGATCTCATCCGGGCCCATGAACCTTCCGAACGGCTGCCGTCCCCGCCGCCACTCGAAGCCGGCGAGCTGGTGATCGCGCACCACCTGCCGGGAGGCCGCGACGACGGTGAGCGGCGCCAGCAGCACCGCGCCGGTGGAAAGGCGCAGCTCCACCTGCACGGTGTCGTCGGGCATGACGGTGATGGCGTCCGACGACGCGCGGCGATAGCCCACACGCTCCGCCCGCAGCTGAAACGCGTCGGGCTGCGGAACGCGCAGGTGAAAGCGCCCGGCCGAGTCAGTGACGGCGCGGCCGGCGCGCAGCTCGCGGCTGGAGATCAGCGTCACCGTGGCGCCGGCCACGGGAAGGCCCGTCTCGTCGTCCACCACCCGGCCGGCGATGCCGCGGCGCCGCGGCGCGGCGGAAACGGCGGTGTCCAGGGCGATGGGCTCGGGCGCCATCCGCACCTCGACCGCGAGCGTCTGCTCCGCCTCGATCGCCACCATCCGGGTCAGCGTGGGGCGGTAGCCCAGTCGGTCCGCGTGAAGCCGGAACTCGCCGGGCTCGGGCGCGCGCAGGCGGAAGGCGCCGGCGGAGTCCGCCACCGCACGGCCTACGATGCTCCCTGCGCTGTCCAGCATCAACACCGTGGCGCGCGGCACCGGCTGTTGCGTCGCGGCCTCCGTCACCCGCCCCTCCAGCGCCTGGGCCGCGGCGGGCGCCGGGCAGAGCAGGGCCGCAAAGCCGGCGATGCGGTACGCGAACGCGATCGGCCGCGGCCTCATGATGCCACCCTGGTCCAGATTACGATGACGCCGCAGTAGTCGTCGACCATCGGGGGAAACTCGCCCGGGGCCTGCGCGGGCGTATCGTACGCCTCCACCGCGGCCACGCTGCGGCCGCGGATGATTTCGTCGATGCTCAGCCCGTCCCCCATCCGCACCAGCTGGCCGTCGACGTAGAAGGTGGGCACGCAGCGCGACCCCACCTTGGGACCGGAGCGGACGGGAAGGGTGATGACGCGGTCGTGGCGTCCACTCACCTGCGCGAACGGAACGTGCTGCAGCACGTCCGTGGCGTAGAACGGATTGATGTGGCGGATCTCTTCGGGCCCGAAGTACCGCCCAAACGGCTGCCGCTGGCGCCGCCACTCGAACTGGGCGAGCTGGTGGTCGCGCACCAGCTGGCGCGAAGCCGCGACCACGGCCAGCGGCGCCAGCAGCACCGCAGTGGTGGAGACGTGCACCTCCACCTCGGCCGTGTCGCTGGGCGTGACCGTGATAGTTCCGGAGGTCGCCGGCCGAAAGCCCATGCGCTCGGTGCGCAGAACGTAACCGTCCGCACGGGGAACGCGCAGGTGGAAGTATCCCGACGAATCCGTGACGGCCCGGGCGACGCCGCGCTCGCGCAGGGTCATCAGGGTCACGGTTGCCCCGGGCACCGGCCGTTGCGTGTCGTCGTCCAGCACGCGCCCGGAGATCCCCTGCCGCCGCCGGGCCGTCGGCGTCAACGCCTGCAGCACCACCGGGTCCGGCCTCATCCGCACCTCGACCGCGATCGTCCGTTCCGCGTCCAGCGGCACGCCGCGGGTGAGCGTGGTGAGGAAGCCCATCCGCTCCACGCGCAGCCGGAACTCGCCCGCGGCGGGTGCCTCGATGCGAAAAGCGCCGGCGGCGTCGGTGAAGGAGGTTCCCACCGTATCGCCGGCCGCGCCCAGCAGCCACACCTGCGCGCCCGCCACCGGCTGCACGCCCTGCGATTCGGTGACGTGTCCCTGCACCGTCTGCGCAGCGGTGGGCAGGGCGAAGAGGAGCGCAGCGGTGGCCGCCGCACGGATCAGCGTGGGGATCATACGGAGAGCGCCGGCGTGGCGTGGAAGAGCGCGGGCGGAAGGAGCGTGTCGCATCGCAGTGGAGCGCGGGGAGGCCGACGGGTCGCGCGGAACGCGCCGGATTGGGGCAAAACGGACGCCAGATACGCACTTCAGCCGCAGGTTTCTACGTCACAATGGTTTGTGTGATGCGGGAGGGGAGGCCCGGATGCGGCGGTGCCCAAAATCGGGTACACACGCGCGGCGGGGAGTGGACAGGGGGACGACGTGCGGACGTGCGGAAGTGCGAAAGTGCGAAAGTGCGAAAGTGCGAGAACACGGCGACCCGCCGCACTCACGCACTCACGCACTCACGCACTCACGCACTCACGCACTCACGCACT
>JAHWJJ010000396.1 GCA_019348475.1 Gemmatimonadota bacterium
CCTCGCTGGCGTAGATGTTCCCCACGCCCACCACCCGCGCCTGGTCCATCAGCCAGGTCTTGACCGCCACCCGCGAGCGTGCCGCGGCCTGCCGCAGCCAGTCGGCCGTGAAGTCGTCCGACAGCGGCTCCACGCCCAGCTCCCCGTCCCAGGCGCGCCACCCGTCTTCCGCCAGCGTCCACAGGCGGCCGAAGCGGCGCACGTCGTGGTAGCGCAGCTCGCGCCCCCGGTCCAGCGTCATGCGCACGCCCAGGTGGGTGGGAGCTTCGTCCTCCGCGCGGGCGACCAGCAGCCGGCCCGTCATCCCCAGGTTCACCAGCAGCCGGTCGCCGCCCAGGTCCATCACGATGTTCTTGGCCCGGCGGGTGACGCCGCGGATCTTCCGCCCCTCCAGCTTCGCGGCGAAGCCCTCAGGGGTGTCGCCCTCGATCAGGTCCGGGCGCAGCACCTGCACGTCACGGATCTTCGACCCGGGGAGAAGGCGCGCCAGGTCGCGGACGATGGTCTCGACCTCGGGAAGCTCAGGCATGGCCCCCCGCCCGCGCGGCCTCGCGCCAGCCGATGTCGCGCCGGTAGTGGCGCCCCTCGAAGCGGATGCGCTCCGCCGCCGCGCGGCTGCGCTCCGCCGCCTGCGCCACGGTCGGCGCCAGCGCCGTGGCCGCGAGCACGCGCCCGCCGGAGGTCACCAGGGCGCCGTCTTCCCCGCGCGCGGTGCCGGCGTGAAAGAGCACGACGTCCTCCATCCGCTCCACCTCGGGGGGGATGTGGACCGGCATCCCGGCCGGGTAGTCGCCCGGGTAGCCGCCGGAGGCCAGGACGGTGGTCGCGGCGGCGCCGGGGCTCCACTCGAGCGTGGCGCCGGCGATGGAGTCGCCGCGGGCGATGGCGAGCATGGGGGCCAGCAGCGACGAGCGGAGCAGGGGGAGCACCACCTGCGTCTCGGGGTCGCCGAAGCGGGCGTTGAACTCCACCACCCGGGGCCCGTCCGGCGTGAGCATGAGGCCGGCGTAGAGAAGGCCGCGGAAGGGGTGCCCCTCGGCGGCCATCGCGGCCACGGTGGGGCGCAGGATCTCCGCTTCCACGCGCGCCATCAGCTCCGGCGTCGCCAGCGAGACGGGGGCGTAGGCTCCCATGCCGCCCGTGTTGGGCCCCGTCTCGCCCTCGCCGACTCGCTTGTGGTCCTGCGCGGGGAGCATGGGAAGGACGTTTTCGCCGTCGGTGAGGGCGAAGACGGACAGCTCTTCCCCGGTCATCTGCTCCTCGATCACCACCTGCGCCCCCGCGGTGCCAAAGGCGGCGTGCTCCATCATCTGCGCGACGGCGGTGAGCGCCTGCGCGGTGTCGTCGCAGACCACGACGCCCTTGCCGGCGGCCAGCCCGGACGCCTTCACCACGAGGGGGCCGCCCATTTGCCGGACGTACGCCTCGGCCCCCTCACGCTGGTCGAACACGCCGAACGCGGCGGTGGGGATGCCGTGCCGCTGCATCAGCGCCTTGGCGAACGCCTTTGACGCCTCGATCTGCGCGGCCGCTTTCGTGGGCCCGAAGGCGCAGAGGCCGTGGGTGTCGAAGTGGTCCACGATCCCCTCGGCCAGCGGCGCCTCGGGGCCCACGACGGTAAGGTCGATGCCGTTCTGCTCGGCCCAGCCGGCGAGCGACTGAAACTCGCCGGCGCCCAGCGGGACGGAAGTGGCCAGCCCGCACATTCCCCCGTTGGCCCGGGTAACGAACAGCTCCGCGTGGGGCGCGTCGCGCCGCAGCTTCCACAGCAGCGCGTGCTCGCGCCCGCCGTTGCCCACCACCAGAATCTTCAAGCTCGCCCCGTCCTCGTCGGTTCCGTGCGCACGAAGGGGGATCATACGCCACGGCGGGGGCTGGATCAACCGGCCTCGTCAGTGTCGGGAAGTGGGCCCGCGAGTTGGCGGCTCGCGGCTTGGTGCGGCGGATGGCGCGTTGGTATAGTGCGTCCACCTGCAGCTGGCGGCACACGCACGATCGGCGGACGCTCCGATGAAGGAACCTCTGCTTCTGTATTCCACCAACACCTGGCTCGCGTACGCCATCGCGGAGCGCTACTACGCCGGCGTGCACTTCGCCTGGTGCAGCCCCGTTTACGACGGCACCAGGGCGGACGCGCACGTCAACATCCCGCCCAGCTCCAGCCCGGCGGACCTGTACCGCCTGCTCCAGGACGAGGTCGAGCGCGGCGAGCAGCACAGCCTGGTGCTGAGGGCCAAGCGTGACGGGCTTTTACGCGGCGCGAACAGGCGGCGTGCCGAAGGCCTGATCAACCACACGCAGTTCGATGACATCAAACGGACGGTGGAAGGTTCTCCGCTGAACGACTTCAGGCCCGTCCTGTACGTGATTCCGTACGATCGTGTCAGAGGCACGGTTGTTGAGGCTTCCATCGAGGAGCGTGCGCACCCGTTTTCCATCGAGTACAAGGTGAACCCGCTGCCGCGCGACTGCTTCGACATGCTCGAACTCAAGGTGTGACCATGTTCGAATGGCTCAACGAGGTGCCCCGTGGGGTTGCGACGGAGGCCGTCTACTTCGCCGGGCTGAGAATCAGCGAACGCGCTCGCTATCCGGATTGGCGACGCTGGCTGCCTCTGCGTCCGGGAGATCCGACGTATCCCGAATCCATCGAGGCTGCCGCACGGCTCGTGGAGGAGATTGAGTCCCGTGCAGGTAAACCGCTTGCGGAGCTTGCGGACGCGGAGGTGGAGCCGATCTGGGAAGAGGCTCGCAGGGTGATGTGGGACCGCTACGACCGGGAAATCCCCCCTGATCCGGCCGTAGCGGAGCGGGTGCTGGCGGACCTGCACCGCCGGTACGGGGAGGGGTACGTGCACGCGCTGGCCTGACCGCGGCCGCGTCGAACGAAGAAAGCCGCTCCGGGGCACGGGCTCCGGAGCGGCTTTCGTGCGTCGCCCGTCGTCTTCTCTCCGTGCGGGTTCACACGTGCGACAGGGCCTGCTCCAGGTCGGCGACCAGGTCCTCGACGTCCTCCACGCCGCAGGACAGGCGCACCAGGCCGTCGGTGAGGCCCATGGCGTAGCGGCGCTCGCGGGGGATGGAGGCGTGCGTCATCATCGCCGGGTGGCCGATCAGGCTCTCCACGCCGCCCAGCGACTCGGCCAGGGCGAAGATGCGCACCTGGTTCACGAAGGCGGCGGCCCGCTCCAGGGAGCCCATCTCGATGCTGATCATCCCGGTAAAGCCGCGCATCTGCGCCTTCGCCAGGTCGTGCTGCGGGTGCGTCTTCAGGCCCGGGTAATAGGTGTTCTGCACCTTGGCGTGCGCGTGCAGCCATTCGGCGATCTGCTGGCCGTTGGCGTTGTGCGCCCTCATGCGCAGGTGCAGCGTCTTGGTGCTGCGCATGGCGAGCCAGCAGTCCCACGGGCCGGGGACCCCGCCGGCGGCGTTCTGCAGAAAGCGCAGCCGCTCGTGCAACTCGTCGCTGCGCACGACGATGATGCCGCCCACCATGTCGCTGTGGCCGTTGATGTACTTGGTGGCCGAGTGCAGCACCAGGTCGGCGCCCAACTCCAGCGGGCGCTGGTTGTACGGCGAGGCGAAGGTGTTGTCGACGCTGAGCCACGCGCCCGTCCCGTGCGCGACCTCCGCCGCGGCGGCGATGTCCGTGAGGCGCATCATGGGGTTGGTGGGCGTCTCCACGTGAATGAGCCGCGTGTTCGGCTTTACGGCGGCGCGGATCTCGTCCAGGCTGCCGCTGTCCACGAAGCTGAACTCGATCCCCAGCCGCGCGACCACCTGGCTGAACAGGCGGTAGGTGCCGCCGTACACGCCCTCGCCGCAGATCACGTGGTCGCCCGCGCTCAGCAGCTTGACCATGGTGTCCGTGGCCGCCAGCCCGGAGGCGAAGGCGATGCCGTGCGCGCCGCTCTCCAGCGCGGCCACGTTGCGCTCGTACGCCTCGCGCGTGGGGTTGTGGGTGCGGGCGTACTCGTAGCCGAGGTGCCGGCCCAGCTCCGGCTGCACGTACGTGGAGGTCTGGTACACCGGCGTCATGATGGCGCCGGTGGTGGGGTCCGGGCGCTGGCCGGCGTGGATGGCGATGGTCCCGATCCCCAGCCCGGCCGTGTTGTTTCCGTCTTTCATCAGTCCGTACGCGTGTGATGGGTGGCGCTCCCGGCCCGGCCGCGGCAGACCTGCGGCATCAGCGCGGCAACATACTTCCCGCTCCGCCGCAGGAGCAACGGCGGGATCCCCCTCGCGCCGGCCCGCGCCCCGGCCCCCTCGCCTCGCAAGCTGCCGGGACGAGAGGGGAGTGGGCTCACCCTGCCGTGGGCGGGCCCCAGCCGCGCCCCCTCCCGCTCGTTCCCGCGACCTCCCCCCAAACCCCCTGCGGGAGGTTGAACTTCGTTCCGCGGATTTATCCCCTGCTCCACACACCCCTCCCCCGGGGTTGGGGGAGGGGTCGCCAGCCGTCGCGAGGAACGAGCGAAAGGCCTGGCGGGGGAGAGGGCCCCGT
>JAHWJJ010000060.1 GCA_019348475.1 Gemmatimonadota bacterium
CGGCGTCCCCTGCCCCGCCGCGCGCCTTCCGGCCGCCGCCCCACCCGCCGTTCGGAATGCCGGCGCCCATGCCGGCGAACCGCGACTCGCGCACCGGGCTGACGCTGCGGGGCGAAGGCGGGCGGCTGGTGGTGGTGAACGTGCTGGCGGGGACGGCGGCGTGGGAGGCGGGGGTGAACGCGGGGGACGAACTGGTGGCGCTGGACGGGTTCCGCATCCCCGCGCCCGAGTGGCTGAACGCGCGGCTGCTGGAGTACAGCCCCGGCGCGCAGGTGGGGCTCACGGTGTTCCGCCGCGACGAGCTGCTGACGCTGCCGCTGCGGGTGGACGCGGGCCCGCCGCAGCGATGGGTGCTGCGCCCCCTGCCCGACGTGACCGAGCAGCAGCAGGCGGTGCTGGCGCACTGGCTGCGCACGGTGGTCCCCGACGAGGCGGTGCAGGACCCCGGGCTGCCCCCGCCCCCCGGCTGGATGCCCCCCGCGGCGGCCACGCGGTCCGGGGTTGACGCCGCCGCCGGAAAGGTGTAGGTTTTCCGCTCTCCACACGCGCTCCGGCGCGGGTGAAGACCGGGGTTCGGGACGTGGCGCAGCCCGGTAGCGCACCTGAATGGGGTTCAGGGGGTCGCCGGTTCAAATCCGGCCGTCCCGACTGTCGTAAGTGAAGGCCCTCCAACGCTTTAGCGCTGGAGGGCCTTCTCGCGTCAGAGGGGGCGTGTATGTTTTTGTGTATGTTTGTTTCGGGGATCTGTAGCCACCGCGAGGCTCACGAGCGCCCTCCCTGCACCACGATGCCGAGCTTCCGCACCGGCTGGGTGACGGCGAGGGCGATCTCCTCCGGGTCCTCCGTCAGATAGCAGTTGCGCAGGCTGCGCGGGTCCTTCCGGCCCTGGGCGTCCATGCGCGCCTTCTCCGGGTGGTGCCGGCGGCCGTGGAGCAGGAGGGCGACGGTGGGTGGTTATCCGTAGCCGCCTTCCGTTCCCTGCCCGGTGGGCGACTGAGGTTACTCTGAACCGAGGTCCTCATGTAGTTTAATCACAGCGCCGCGCGCCTCAGCCATTGTGCATTCATCGCGACGATCACGGTGCTCGCCGACATCAGGATGGCCCCGAGGGCGGGGTGCAGGATAATGCCCCACGGCGCTAACACGCCGGCCGCGAGCGGGATGGCGAAGATGTTGTAGCCGGCGGCCCACCAGAGGTTCTGGATCATCTTGCGGTAGGTGGCCTTCGACAGCGCGACGATGCGGGGTACGTCGCGCGGGTCGCTGCGCACGAGCACCACGTCGCCCGCCTCCACGGCCACGCCGGTCCCAGCCCCGATGGCGATCCCCACGTCCGCGGTCAGCAGCGCGGGGGCGTCGTTCACACCGTCCCCCACCATCGCCACGCGCTTCCCCTGAGCCTGCAGCTCCTTAATCTTCTCTGCCTTCTGGCCCGGCAGCACCTCCGCGAAAACCGTATCGATCCTGAGCTCCCGTGCGACCGCCTCAGCGACCGGCCTCGCGTCACCCGTCAGCATCACGACCTCGATACCCTTGTCGTGCAGACGGCGGATGGCCTCCCGCGACTCGTCGCGGACCGCGTCCGCCACGGCGAAGACGGCATGGGCCCGGCTCCCTTCCAGCAGGTAGATCGCTGCCTGGCCCCGGCCTGCCGCCCGCTCCGCCGCCTCCAGCAGCCCGGGGGCGGGCTCCACGCCCTGCATGCGCAACAGCGCCGGACCGCCCATCAGCAGCTCGCGTCCATCGAGGTCAGCCCTCACGCCGTGCCCGGGAATCGCCTCGAAGCCGCGCACCTCCGGGATGCTCACGGCACGCTCCTCCGCCGTGCGGACGATTCCCTGCGCGATCGGGTGCTCGGAGTCGCGCTCCACCGCAGCCGCAATGCCGAGCGCCTCCGCGTCCGACAGCCCGTCCGCGGTTGTCATCTCCACCACGCGGAACTCGCCCAGCGTGAGCGTACCGGTCTTATCGAAGACGACGGCATCGAGGTTCCGGGCGTCCTCGAGCCCGCGCCGATCCCGCACCAGGAGGCCGTTGCGGGCCCCGAGCGTGGTCGAGATGGCGATCACCAGCGGGATCGCCAGGCCGAGCGCGTGTGGGCAGGCGATGACGAGCGTCGTGACCACGCGCTCGATGGTGAAACCCCACTCCGCCCCGAGCGCCTGCCAGACGACGAGCGTGAGCGCGCCGGCACCGACGGCAACGAAGGTGAGGAAGAACGCGGCCCGATCCGCCAGCGCCTGGGCCCGGCTGCGGGAGGTCTGCGCCTGCTCTACCAGCCGCATGATGCCCGCGAGCGTGGTCCGCTCGCCGGTCTTGGTGACCTCCACCCGGAGCGAGCCCGACCCGTTCACCGTAGCCGCGATAACCTCCTCGCCCTCCAACTTCTCCACGGGACGCGACTCGCCCGTGATCATCGACTCGTTGACCGCGCTCCTGCCTTCGCGAACCACGCCGTCGGCAGGGATGCTCTCGCCCGGCCGGATCAGCACCAGGTCCCCGTCATGAAGCTCCGCGATGGGCACCTCCTCGGTGCTGCCGTCCACGATGCGCGTGGCGGTGCTCGGGAGGAGCTTCGCCAGTTCGGAGAGCGCCCCCTGGGCCTGAATGATGGACCGCATCTCCATCCAGTGGCCCAGCAGCATGATGGTCACCAGGGTCGCCAGCTCATCCCAGAGCGGCATCCCGGGGAAGCCCAGTAGCACGGCGACGCTGAAGACGAAGGCAACCGTGATCGCCAGTGAGATCAGCGTCATCATTCCGGGCAGCCGGTCCTGCAGCTCCCGCGAGGCGCCCTGGAGGAAGACCCACCCGCCGTAGACGAAGACGATGGTGCCGAAGACGGGGGCGATCCACTCGGAGCCGGGGAAGTGTGGCGGATGGAAGCCCGTCAGCTCCGGGAGCATGTGCCCCCATATCACGGTGGGGAGGGTCAGCGCCAGCGACAGCCAGAACTTGCTCCGGAACATGTCCGGGCTGTGGCCGGCATGCTTGTCGTGGCCACCGGGCGCACCCTGCGCCCCGTGGCCCGCATCGGCACCATGCTCTACGTGCGCGCCGTGCCCCGTGGCAGCGGTGTGTCCGCCATGAGCCTCGTGCCCGTGGTGCGCCGGGTGCGTGGGCGAGGCGCTGGAGCCGGGAAGATCTCCAGAGGGATGTTGCAGCTCCGGGTGCTCGGGGTACCCCGGCTCGGCCGGCGGCTCCTCCGCCGGCGCGTGCTCGCGGACGTGCGAGTGCCCGTCATGCTCAGGATGCTCGTGGTGCGGGGGATGGGCACCGTGCGGGACCTGCCCGCCCGGTGCCGCGTCCCTGCGGGCCACATCGCCGTGGCTCGGATGAGCCGGTCCTGCCTCGGGATTGGAGGCGTGATGATCCCTGTGGTGGTGCCGATCCGGATCCTTCGTCATGCTCCCTCCCGGGCGGTTGCGTGGCGCGCGATCGGAAGTCCGCCAGTTCAATGCCGTGCCCCCCGTCGCACGCACGAGCGCACCGTCCGCGATGGGGGGGACCGTGTATGTTTTTGTGTATGTTTCTACCCGCGCAAACCTCATCAAAAGCCGTTTTGGATGCAGCAGGACCCATCAAAAAAGCTAGGAATTCCGCCATCTTGCGCAATCTTGATGATGAGTTAACTTAAATGGGGTTCAGGGGGTCGCCGGTTCAAATCCGGCCGTCCCGACTACGATAAGCGAAGGCCCTGCATCGTGTTACGATGCAGGGCCTTTTCGCTTCTCCCCCTCCACGCGACAGGTTGGGGTATGAGCTGGGGTATGTGAACTTAGCGGGCCGCCATCTCCGGGAATTCAGGTGCGAGTTCCTCGGCATTCTTTCCCCACCCGTACCTGGACAGAATTTCCTTGCCCTGCGCTCCTCTCGTTCGTACGATGCGAGTCTCCATTCCGAGTGATCACACGATCCCAATCCGGAGATCGAAGACCGTCCCTTTCTCTGCAGGCTGCTCGTCCCGCGCTCGGCTCTGCACGGCGGCGGTGGACCGCACCGGGCCGGGGAGGAACGCCAGGCTGAGCACGTACCCCACGACCGCGCTTCCGCCGTAGCCAACGAGCGGCGTGGGATAGTTTCCGGCTGCGGCGGCCACCACGATCCCAAGCCACAAGGTCCCGAACACGGCGCACGCGTCGCCGTTCCCCGAACCGAGCTTCCTCCCCGGGATTGCCGGAAACGCAAGCAGCACCGTGCCGCAGACCACCGCCAGACCCGCCATCACATGGACCTCGAACGCCGTGTAGAGGATCTTGTCCACGTACGGCACAGCCGGGAGCGTGTCGGGTCGAAGCAGTGTCACCGCAAACCCGGTGGCAGCGATCCCAAGCGCCGACCCCACCCAGAGGTCACGCCGACGCACCACGAGCACTGCCAGAGCGGACGCGAGCACGCCCGCCATTGCACGGTCCGGCTGAAGCGCCAGCGCGACCGCGCCCAGGATCACTCCCAGCGTGGACAGGATGTCCCGCTGCCGCGCGAACGCGACCAGCATCGTGGGAAGGAGGACGAGGCTGATCTGCACGGAGACGCCAGCAATCCGGATCCACCGGGAGGCACCCTCAACCGAGACCCCGAAGAGCGTTGTCGCGAGCAGTACGGCGCCGAAGGCGAGCGTCACCCCGCCCGGCAGGAGCGGCGCCTCCCCCGCGTGGGGGCGCAGAAGGCCATACAGCGCGAGGCCCATCAGGAGAGCCAGCACGTTGATGGCTAGATAGAGCGCCGGCGCCCCGGCTGCGGTCATGTACGCCAGCCCCAGCCCGGTGGCCGCGATCGCGCACGCCACTCCGACCGTTCGCGGGTTCCCGCGAAGGTCTTGGAACATCGAATCGAGCGCGACGGTGCCGCGCGCGCGCCGGCTCGCTTCCTTGATGCTGTCGAGGCGCCCGAACTCGGCCTCGGCGCGGCGCAGCGCGTCCTCGCGGGAAAGCCCCGCATGCTCGTGCCGCTCGGCCTCGCGCTCGAGGTGAAACCTCAACTCCTCGTCGAGCTCCCGATCAAGCGCGTCGCGGTCGAACAGCGCGCGCATTCGGTAGCGTACGACGTTCCAGATCTCGCTCAGCATCGTGGTCACCCCATCTTGAGCAGCAGCGACACGGCTCTCGTGAGCCGCTCCCAGGCGTCGGCCTCCGCGTCGAGCTGATTGCGGCCCGCACGCGTGAGTTCGTAGAACTTGGCTTTGCGGTTGTTCTCCGACGCTCCCCATTCGGCGCGCACCCAGCCACGTCGCTCCAGGCGGTGCAGCGCGGGATAGAGCGAGCCCTGGGGCACTTGCAGAACGTCGCGCGACACGTGCCGGATGCGCTCGGAGATCGCCCATCCGTGCAGTGGCTCAGCCGATAGAGCTTTCAGAATGAGCAGGTCGAGCGTGCCCTGGGGTAGGTAGAGGCGGTCGTCGGTCATGGAAGTCCTCGTAAGGTCGCCAATACAATAGACAGTCTCTTGTAGAAGCGCAAGGGGTAGATGCCGTGGCCCAGATCTCGACCACCGGTGCCCCCGCCCTCTTGCCTGTGCCTGCGACTCGCATAACGACCTGTGTTCAGCGGTGGAAGGCACGTGACTCGTCCAATTTACTGGACCGGACCCACTTCTCGCGGTGGACCTGGGCGTGGTCGCATGGTCGACGGCGAAGCTCCCGTCGTGAGGCGCTTCCGCGATCCCATCGCCATGCTGACGGAAGATGGGATCCGGCTGGACATCGCCAACCTATATGCGGAGGTCGAGCCCGCCCGGACCGGGTAGCTCGTGTTGGCGAATCCATTGGTTCCGAACCGCTCTGCTGGCAGCGAACTGAGCCGCGCGCCATGAAGGCTCTCGAAGCCTGTGGGCTCGGGGTATGTGGGGTATGAGATGCACGTTGGAAAGCCGCGAATCACGATCACATACCGCATGGCCTTGGCATGCAAATACTTGTGGTTGCGCGTGTTAAACAAGCACCTCCTGGCTAGTGGCTTAATGGGGTTCAGGGGGTCGCCGGTTCAAATCCGGCCGTCCCGACTGTCGTAAGCGAAGGCCCTGCAACGGTTTCGTTGCAGGGCCTTCGCGCGTACTGGCCAGGGGTGGGATAACCCTGGGACCTTGGGCGCGGCTCCGCCGGATCGGCACCGGCTCCGGAAGGTCATTGCGGATCTCGCGCCGTGACACAGCTGCCTCGCCCGCCGTCCGCGCATTCGTCATCGGCGCGAACCGGTGGGAAGAAGCGGATCGGTGGCCGCTCCCTGGCGCACGGGAGCGAGTCTACTTCCCCCCGAGCCGGGGCAGCGCCGGCGGCACCGGGACTGCGGCCGGAACGGGACTGCTGCTCGGCCGCAGGCCGAAGGACTCAGCGGCGGACAGCTATCGCTACGATCCCAGCGACCCGGTGCCGACCGTCGGGGGCGCCAACTTCCACCTCTTCCACTCGAACCTCGGCCCGCTTGACCAGCGGGAAGTCGAGCAGCGCAGGGACGTGCTCTCCTATACAACGCCGCCGTTCGATGCTGGCGCTGTCCTCGCGGGACCGGTCTCCGCCACGCTGTACGTTTCCTCGACGGCGCGCGATGCGGACTTCACCGCCAAGCTGGTGCTGGTGCGCCCCGACGGCTACGCGCGCATCGTCGAGGACGGGATTATCCGCGCCCGTTATCACGACTCGCTGCGCCGGCCGGAACTCCGTGCCCGTCACCATCGAGCTAGGCGCCACAGCGCACGAGGTGGCCGCGGCGCGCGGCTGCGGCTCGAGGTGTCGAGCGGCAACTTCCCGAAGTACGACCGGAACCCGCAGACGGGAGAGAATCCCGCCACCGCGACGGTCCTTGCGCCCGCGACGCACACGGTCCATCACGGCGGCGCGTACCCTGCGGCGCTGCGGGTGTGGCTGCGGAAAGCGCGGCGCTGACGAGCCGTCCGCCTTGCGATTACCGCTCCGTCGCCGAAGCGCGATTCGTCGCGCCCCCGTTCTCGAACACGGCCACCCGCCGCATCGCGCTCGACCTCGAGCCGCTCGGCCAGGAAGCCGAGCCGGCCTGAGCCGGCCAAAGCCTTGATCCGCGAGCGCGCGGCCATCGCGCCGGCTTGACGCGTGGTGCGAATGGTGCTAATGTGTTAGCACGGTGCCAATGGGTTAGCACTGTGCCAATGGCTTAGCACTGTGCCAATGGGTTAGCACGGTGCCAACGGGTTAGCATGCACTCCGCCCCAGCGACGGCGGAGCACGGTTCCTCCAGTCCCCGGGAGCGAGGCGATGACGGCAGGCGGAGTTCACCCCGATCTCGGGCGCCGCGAGCGCCAGATCATGGATGTCCTCTATCAGCTGGGCCGGGCGAGCGTCGCCGACGTGCGCGAGCTGCTCCCCGACCCGCCCAGCTACTCGGCGGTTCGGGGGATGCTCAGGCTCCTCGAGGACAAGGAGTACGTGCGCCATGTGCAGGAGGGCGCCCGCTACATCTACTCGCCCAGGCGCTCCCGCTCGCAGGCAACCAAGCCAGCGCTCCGTCATCTGGTGCAGACGTTCTTCCAGGGCTCCACGACCGCCGCAATCGCGTCACTCGTCGAATCCGCCGAGTCGCTGAGCGACGATGATCTCGACCGGCTTGCCGCGATGGTCGAACGGGCCCGCCAGCGGAAAGGAAGATAGAATGTTCGTCTCCATGCCGGATGCTGCCGCCTTCCTGGGCGAATGGGCATTACGCGCCACCCTGCTGCTCACGATCGCGGCCGGTGCTGCGGCGTGCGCGCGCCGCGCGTCGGCGGCGCTGCGCCACGCCGTCTGGACTGCGGCGATCGCCGGCGTCATCGCCATGCCGCTGTTCGGGGTGGCGTCGGCCGCATCCCCGCTTCAAGTGCCCGGCCTGCATTTCGTCACGAGCTCCGTTCCACCCGCCATGCACGTTGTGTGGAGCGGCAAGGGCGCGGTTCCCGGCTTCAGCGCCGTACCCTCAGCGGGGGGAGCTGACGCCGGGGCTGCGAAAGGGGATGGGGGGCCGGGCGTGCATGAGCGATCTCGCACCCGCGCAGCCGTCGGCTTTTGGATCGGGTGGGTCTGGATGGGTGGTTCCCTCGTCGGCGTTGCTCTCCTGCTGGTCGGGTACGTGCGCGCGGTGCGTCTTGCGAGAAGCGGGACGCCGGTCACGGCACCCGAAGTGCTCCGGCGCCTGGAACAGGCGAGCACTTCGCTCGGCGTACATGCCGGCGTTGCGCTCATCGCCCGCCGCGACATGGCCGTCCCCGGAGTCATGGGAATCTTCCGGGCCTCCATCATCGTTCCGGCGGACCTCATCGGATGGCCTGCCGAGCGACAGCGCGCGGCTTTCCTGCACGAACTGGCGCATGTGCGGCGCCGCGATTGCCTGTCGCAGCTCCTGGCCCAGGTCGCCTGCGCGCTGCTCTGGCCGACGCCAATGGTGTGGTACGCCGCCCGGCAGAGCAGGGCGGAGCGCGAACACGCGTGCGACGATGTGGTGCTCACCACCGGCGTTGCTCCGGTGACCTACGCCGACGTGTTGCTCGATACGGCAAGGCGGGCGGGGGGTCGAGAAACGCCGCTGCCCGTGCTGGCGATGGCGCGGCGATCGCAGCTCGAGGGGCGGCTGCTCGCGATACTGGATGCGCGGCGGGGGTTGCGCCGTTCCTCGCTGTCGAGCCGCGTCGCGGTGGCGCTGCTGGTTTTCGGTGCAGCAGTGCCGCTCGCCGCGGTGGCGCCTTTGCCAGACGTTGGGGCCGCCCGCGATGTGCAAGTTGCGGCGGCAGGCCCCGCAGTGCCGATGCCGGTGGAGAAGGAGCCCTCGGAGGCGCGCAGCGCACTGCCTGCCGGAAGCGCGAGCCTTTCCGATTCCATTCGTGCCGTCGTGACTGCGCGCCATGGCGACACGCAGCTCATGCTGGCGGAGCGCGAGATCGTCGCCTTGGCGACGCGGGTGGAGCCGGAGCCCTCAGCGGTGCGCAGCGCGCTGCCTGCCGAAAGCGCGAACCTTCCCGATTCCGTTCGTGCCGTCGTGACTGCGCGCGATGCCGACACGCAACTCATGCTGACGGAGCGGGAGATCGTCTTCACCTTCACACGCGCCGGCGTCGAACGCATCGCGCGGCAGGTCGAGCGCTCGCGTGGCGCCAGCGCCTGGAACGCCGATGCCTCGTCGCGTTCAGGACCGATCGCCGGCGTAGCCAACATGCGAATGGCGTTTCCCCTTGCCACCGTATCTGCGGTGGTTGCGGACGAAGGGGCGCTGGAGCTCCGTCGGCAACCGGGAACGGGGAGCTCCAGGCCGTTCCGGTTCGAGGGCGTGGACCCTACGGACGCACGCCGCTTCGTTGCCGCGTTCGAGCGGCACAGGGGGGCACGATGAGCGGCCCGATGCGCGAACGCTTCATCGCGCTGGCACTCGCTTGCCCTGTGCTGGCGTTCGGATGCAGTGGCCTGCCGGCACCGCACGGCGCAGGTGTACCGGAAGCGGGCGGCGATCCGATCCTGCAGCGCGCCGTGTCGCTCGCCAGGCCGCTGGCGAACCCCGCAGACGTGCCGTCCCCGGCACTCGGCGCTCTTGCAAGGGCGATCGGTGATGCGCGGATCGTGATGCTCGGCGAGCCATGGCACGGCGACGGCGGCGCGATTCGCCTGCGCGGCGAGATCGTGCGCTTCCTACACGACAGCCTCGGGTTCGATGTGCTCGCGTTCGAATCTGACTTCTTCAGTACCACGCACGGCTGGGAGACGGAAGCGGCGGTCCGCGGCGCGGCAGGCGTGGCGGCCGACAACATCTATCCCTTCTGGGCCACGACCCGGGCAGCAGCGCCGCTCTGGGAATACATAGAGCGGCAACGGGTGGGCAGCCGGCCGCTGGACGTTGTCGGGCTGGATCCGAAGCACGTGGGCGCGACGGCGCGCCGATCGCTGCCGCCGGAGCTCGAGCGGCGCCTCGTAGAATTGACGGACGTCCCCGCCGAACAACGGCGTGCATTTCACTCGGTGCTGGAGAACTACCTGAAGAGGGAGCAGGTCTACCGCCCAACGCCGGACGAGCTGGCGGTGTTCTTCACTACCCTGGAGGCTCTGGAGCGGGCCATGCGCGCGCGTCCGGCGGCCCAGCGTGAGCCGTTCTGGGAGCAGGCGGTGCGCAACCTGATCGGGGCAGGGGAATACGCGTGGCGCGGCGCGAGCCGTGATCGCGTGATGGGCGAGAACCTCCTTTGGCTGGCGACGCAGCGCTACCCCGACCGCAGGATCATCGTCTGGGCGCACAACAACCACATCATCACGGACAAGTGGATGTACTACGGGGCGCCGGATACGGTCATTCAGCGTGCCCTGCTGGGCCGGCCGCACGCCCGGATCGCCCGCGCCACCTACCTGGGAGCGGAAGCACGCGAGTACTTCGGTCCCAAGGTGTATTCGCTCGGTCTGCTGTCGCACGCCGGAACGTTCACGCCGGACATCCGCACGAACGTGGACGTATCGACAGGCGAGTTCGAGGAAGGGGAGTTCGGGGTGGTGAAGCCGCTTTCCCCCACGCCGGCCGGGACGCTCGAGGCGGCGCTCGCGCAGGCAGGGCACCGCACCGCCTTCCTGGACCTGGCGCCGTTTCGCGGGCCGGAGGGTGCGCTGGCCGCGCGCGTCCTCGACTACTCGGTTACGCCACCGCGGAGAATGCGGTACTGGGAGGGGTTTGACGGATTCTTGTTCATCCGGGAGACAGTGGGCCTGAACGAGCCGTGGCCGTGAACGATCTCCGCCCGCAGGGGCGCCGAGGCTCTCGCCTGCGGCAGGAACTCCCATTCGCCTGGCGCTGGAGCGCGGGTCCGCGGCGCGGAGCACTGCGTCACCGGATGATCAGAGAACCCACCGAGGTCGCGGTCGCCGACGACTTCGCAGATCAAGTCGATGCGTCTGGCCTCCGCGGCATTCACGCGGGCGATGATGGTCTGCTGAAGATCGATCCCTCCACTCTGACGGGCGTTCTGGACCCGTCGCTCAGGGAAACCCCGTACTGGCCGCTGAACGGCGCGACGCTGCGCCCGCCCCTGGATGCGAGCCAGCCCTCCCGCGAGCACCTGCGCGCGCGCTGGCAAACGCCGCCGGCCGCCGGTACTTGAGGCGTGCATTCCGCTGCGGAACAGGCTTACGCCGCGGCGGACGACGCGGCCCGGGAGATGCAGCCATCCCCCGGCGCCCGCATGGGGGCGGGCCTGACCACTACACGCTGGCAAGGAGGACTCCATGAGATCAGCCTGTGTAGCCGCGGCGGTGCTGCTGGCCGTAGCGAGCTGCTCACAGACACCCAAGGTGGAGACGGACCCGGAGACCGGCCGCGTGGACGTCGACGTGGAGGCACCGGGCGCGGAGGAGAGCTGGAGCGGGAATCTGAGCCCGGTGGGCGGCTCGGGGGTGTCGGGCACCGCGACGGCACGCGGGATGGGCGATGCGACGCACAGCACCGTCACCATCAGGGGCGGGCGGAGCGGCGGCGTGCACCCGTGGCACATCCACGAGGGCACCTGCGGCGACGCCAACGCGCCCATCGTCGGTCCCGCCTCGGCGTACCCGCCGCTGAACGTGGGGAGCGGCGGAACCGCCACGGCGCAGGCGCACGTCCCCGTGGAACTGAACGAGGCCAGGCGGTACATCGTGAACGTACACGCCTCGCCCACCAACCTGGGAACCATCGTCGCCTGCGGCGTCCTGGACGACTGATCCTGCCGCATGCAACGGAGCCGGCGCCGCCCGAAAGGGTGCGCCGGCTCTCGTGCATCAACGCGCGGAGATGGCCGTTCTCCGCGCCTTCGCGTTCGACGGTTGGGGCCTGAGCGCGCAGGCGCAGCCCTCGTACGTCCTGTTCTGGAGCTACGCGTACACCCAGGCGGGGTCCCGGGCCAGCAGGCGCTCCGCGTCGTCCGCGCAGAGCGGGCGCGAAAACAGGTAGCCCTGCGCATACTGGCAGCCGAGCTCCCGCAGCACGCGCGGCTGCGCGGGCGACTCCACGCCCTCGGCCACCACGCCCACCCCCAGGCTGCCCGCGAACGCCGCGATCGCCGCGACGAACCGCGCGCGCCGCGGCTCGGATTCCATCCCGTGCACGAACGAGCGGTCGATCTTCACCGCGTCGATGGGGAACCGCTCCAGGTACGCCAGCGACGAGTACCCGGTGCCAAAGTCGTCCAGGTGCAGCTGCACCCCCAGGCCGCGCAGCGCGCGCAGCGTTTCGATGGCCGCGTCGGCCTTGTCGATCAACACGCTCTCGGTGATCTCCAGCCGCACGCATTCCGGCGCCACGCCGTGCCGGCGCAGCGAGCACTCCACCTGCTGCAGCAGGTCCGGCTGCAGGAACTGCCTGGCGGAGACGTTCACCGCCAGGGTGAGCGGCGGGTCGCGCGGCGCGGCGGCGTGCCAGCCGGCCAGCACGCGGCTGGACTCATCCAGCACCCAGCGCCCCACCTCGCCGATGAGCCCCGTCTCCTCCGCAACGGGGATGAAGTCGGCCGGCAGGATGGTGCCGTGCTGCGGGTGCTGCCACCGCACCAGCGCTTCGAAGCCCACGATGCGCCCCGTCTCCAGGCGCACCACCGGCTGGTACTCCAGCCGCAGCTCGCCGTCCAGCAGCGCGCGGCGCAGGTCGGTCTCGATCTGCAGCCGCCGCATGGCCGCCGCGTGCATCTGGCGGTCGAAGACTTCATGGCGCCCCTTGCCCCGCGTCTTGGCGCGCCCCAGCGCCGCGTCGGCGTTGCGCAGCAGTTCCTCGGGGTTCACGTCGCCGCTGTCGCACAGGGCAATGCCTATGCTGGCGGAGGCGAACACTTCGCGCCCGCCCAGCGAGAACGGCACGGCCAGCGCCTGCAGCAGGCGGTCCGCCACCTGGGTGGCCTCCACGGGCGTGCCCACCCCCTCCAGCATCACCGTGAACTCGTCGCCGCCAAAGCGCGACACCGTGTCGCCGGGGCGCAGCGACTGCGCCAGCCGCGCCCCGACCTCGCGCAGCAGCTCGTCTCCCGTGCCGTGGCCCAGCGAGTCGTTGACCAGCTTGAAGCGGTCCACGTCCAGGAACAGCACGGCGAATGGGATGCCGCGGCCGCGCCGGATGCGCTCCAGCGCGTGCTCCAGCCGGTTGAGGAAGAGCGCGCGGTTCGCCAGCCCGGTGAGCGCGTCGTGCAGCGCGTCGTAGGCCAGCTGCTCGTCCACCCGCCGGCGCTCGGTGATGTCGGTGATGGCCCCCAGCGTGCCGACGACCTCGCCGCCCGCGTTGCGAAAGGGGGTGCCGTGCACCTCTACCCACCCGGTGGTGCCGTCCTTGCGCAGCGAGCGCATCTCGTATCGCTCCGCCACCCCCCCGGCGCGGCGCGCCATGCGCTCGCGGAACGGCGCCACGTCCTCGGGCGGGATCAGCACGTCCAGCCCCACGCGCCCCACCAGCTCGTCCGGCCGGTAGCCGTAGATCTCTTCCATCCGGGGGTTGGCGTACAGGATCACGTCGTCCAGGTCGGTGATCAGCAGCCCCTCGCCCAGCGACTCGGCCACCGTGCGAAAGCGGATCTCCGACTCGCGCAGCGCCTCCTGCGCCCCGGCGCGCTCCGTCACGTCGCGCGAGTTGACCACGATCCCCGCCACGGCGGGCGCGTGCAGCAGGTTGGTCGCCGTGCACTCCAGCACGCGCCAGCCGTCGTGCGCGTGCCGGTTGCGGTAGGTCACGGAGCGCACCGCCCCGGGCGTCTGCCGCAGCTCCTGAAACACCTGCAGCAGCGCCTGGCGGTCATCGGGGTGCGCGCCCGCGAACGCATGCGTGCCCGCCAGCCGCTGCGGCGCGTACCCGAGCAGCCGCTCGATGGCCGGGCTCTGGTAGCGGACGGTGCCGTCCTCCTCCAGCACCGTGATCACGTCGGACGCGTTCTCGATCAGCGATCGGAAGTACTCCTCGCTGTGGCGCAGGGCCTGCTCCGCGCGCTCGCGCTCCCTCACCTGCGGAGGAGTGCGGG
>JAHWJJ010000397.1 GCA_019348475.1 Gemmatimonadota bacterium
GGGGGCGACGGTGGGCGCCTCCGTTCCCCCGGCAAGGGCGAAGGCCGTCAGGGCGACCTCGGGGGTGGTGTCCGGCTGGAGCGCCAGGTCCAGGTCCCGCTCCAGGGCCTGCCGCTCCAGCGCCGCCCGGTCGCCGCTGTCCTCGCCGCCGCCGCAGGCGACCAGCAGAGAGGACACCGGCAGGGCCAGCGCGAGCGCCAGGGCCAGGGTTCTACGCGTCATCCGACTGCTCCTTTACCCGCATGGTTGCTTGCTTTCCGGTCGGGGTCGGGGTACGATGCACCTCCCCGTACGCCCCCCGGTCGGGCACATGGAAGGGGCAACCGCCGTGCCGCTGCTACGGGCCACCCGCCAGACCTGCTACATGCGAGAGCTGAAGGCGCTTTTGCCGTACCTGCGGCGCTACCGCGGCGCGATCGCCGTGGGGCTGGGGACGGTGGTGGTGTCCAACGCGGTGAACGTCGCCAGCCTGGAGTTCATCAAGGCGGGGGTGGATGCGCTCGCGCAGCCGGGGGCCACGCGCGCCGCCGTGGGACGCTACGCGCTGTTCTCCGCCCTCCTCGCGCTGGTGGCCGGGGCGGGGCGCTTCTGGATGCGGCAGATCCTGAACGGCGTCAGCCGCCGGGTGGAGCTGGACCTGCGCGACGACTTCTTCGCGCAGCTGCTGCGGCTGGACGCCGGCTTCTACGCGGCCAACCCCACCGGCGAGATCATGTCGCGCGCCACCAACGACATCGCCGCGGTGCGGATGGTGGCCGGGCCGGCGTACATGTACCTGGTCAACACCATCGTCTTCGGGCTGTTCGCCATCGTGCGGATGACGATGATCGACCCGTGGATGACGCTCGTCTCCCTGATCCCCCTCCTCCTGCTGCCGCCGGTGACGGTGGGGTTCGGGAACCTGATCCACGACCGCTTCGAAAAGATCCAGGAGCAGCTGGGGATCCTGAGCACCATGGCGCAGGAGAACCTGGCCGGGCAGCGCATCGTGAAGGCGTACGGGCAGGAGGCGGCCCAGACGGCGCGGTTCCGCGCGCTGGCGAAGGAGTCCATGCGCCGGAACGTGGAGCTGGCGCGGACGCAGGGCCTCTTCTTCCCCTCGCTGGCCCTTCTGGCCGGGCTGGGGATGGCGCTGGCGCTGTGGGTGGGCGGACGGGCGATCCTGGCGGGGCGCATCAGCGTGGGCGATCTGGTGATCTTTCTGATCTACCTGGGAATGCTCTCCTGGCCCATGATCGCGCTGGGGTGGGTGGTGAACCTGTTCCAGCGCGGCGCCGCGTCCATGGGCCGCGTGTCGCGCGTGCTGCGGACGCAGCCCGCCGTCCGCGAAGCGCCGGACGCCGTGGCCCCCGCGGAGGTGCGCGGCGAGGTGGAGTTCGCCGGCGTCTCGTTCCGCTATCCGGGGACCGAGCGCGAGGTGCTGCGGGACGTGTGGTTCCGCGTTCCCGCGGGCGCCACCGTGGCCATCGTGGGGCCCACGGGGTCGGGAAAGTCCACGCTGGTGGCCCTGCTGGCGCGGATGTACGATCCCACGCACGGCGAGGTGCGGGTGGACGGGATCCCGCTGACGCGGTGGAAGCTGCGCCGGCTGCGGCAGGCGGTGGCGCTGGTGCCGCAGGACACCTTCCTGTTCTCGGACACCATCGGCGAGAACCTGGCGCTGGGGCTGGACGAGACGGACGAGGCGCGCCGGCTGGAGCGCGTCCGCGACGCTGCGCGGGTGGCGCGGCTGGACCAGACGATCGAATCGTTCCCCGGCGGATACGACACGCTGCTGGGCGAGCGCGGCATCAACCTGAGCGGCGGGCAGAAGCAGCGGGCGGCGCTCGCGCGCGCAGTGGCGCGAAACGCGCCCATCCTGGTGCTGGACGACGCGCTCTCGGCGGTGGACACGCACACGGAGCACGGGATCCTGGAGGGGCTGCGGCGGGTGTTCGAGAGGCGCACCAGCCTGATCGTGAGCCACCGCGTGACGGCGGTGATGCACGCGGACCTCATCCTGGTGATGGACGGGGGGCGGCTGGTGGAGCGGGGGACCCACGCGGAGCTGTTGCGCGCCGGTGGCGTATACGCCGCGCTCCAGCGGCGCCAGCTGCTTGCCGAGCAGGTGGAGGGAGACGACCTGCTTGCAGCCGCGCCAGGCGCCGTCTAGATTGCCGCCTACAAAGGTTCCCCCCTCTTCGACCCGCATGGACGACCTCCGCCTATACCTTCAGGGCGACCACGCCACCGCGGAGCGCCTGCGCGAGGTGCTTGCCCGCGAGGGGTTTCGCATCGTGGACTCCGCGCGGGCGGAGGCCGCGCCCGGGATCGTGCTGCAGATCGACGGGCAGCCTGGCACGCCGCCCTCGGTGCGTGAGGTCGCGGGGCGCGTGCAGGAGCTGGAGCGCGCGGTGCTGGAGCTGCGCAACCTGGACGTGGCCAAGAGCCAGTTCCTGACCAACGTCTCGCACGAGCTGCGCACGCCGCTCACCGCCATCGTCACCTACGGCGAGATCCTGCGCGACGGGCTGCTGGGCGAGATCTCGCCCCGCCAGCGCGAGGCCATCGAATCGATGATCGGCAGCTGCAGGCAGCTGCTGGCGATGATCGAGGAGATCCTTACCTACGCGCGCACCAACGCCCCCGCCATCGACATTCGCCCCGCCGAGTTCCGGCTGACGGAGGTGGTGGAGAACGTGCGCGAGATGAACGCGTCGCTGCTGGAGAGAAAGGGGCTGGCGTTCACCACGGAGTTCGAGGGAGGCATTCCGGGGGCGTGGGCGGACCGCGACAAGGTGGCGCACGTGCTGGGGAACCTGATCGGCAACGCCATCAAGTTCACCCCCGAGGGGGGGTGGGTGCGGGTGGAGGCGCGGCCGGCGCCGGGGCAGCCCGGGTGGCTGCAGGTGGAAGTGTCGGACAGCGGCATCGGCATCGACCCGGAGCACCACGAGCTCATCTTTCGCGAGTTCGCGCAGGTGGACGCGTCGCGGGCGCGGGTGCACCACGGCACCGGGCTGGGTCTTTCCATCGCCCGGCGGTTCGTGGAGCTGCACGGCGGGCGCATATGGGTGGAGAGCAAGCTGGGCGCGGGGAGCCGCTTCTTCTTCACCCTGCCGTCCATGCACGCCGCGGGGATCCCGGACGAGCTTTCCAACGGCGACGGCACGCGCGCGTGAAGGACGCGGATCCCGTGGCCCGGACGGTCCTGCTGGTGGAGGACAGCGACGCCATCCGCGACGCCTTCACCATCCTGCTGGAGGATGCGGGATACGGCGTGCTGGGCGCCGCCACCGGCGCGGAGGCGCTGCGCCTGGCCGAAGAGCGGCTGCCGGACCTGGTGCTGCTGGACATGGGGCTCCCCGACACCACCGGGCTGGAGGTGGTGCGACAGCTGAAGGCGGCGCCGCGCACGGCCTCGATCGCGGTCGTGGCGCTCACCGGCCGGGACGAGGAGGCGGACCGCCGGGCGTGCCTGGCCGCCGGCTGCGCCGCCTACGTCGTCAAGCCGGTGAACACGCAGAAGCTGGTGCGCGATCTGCCCGGGTGGATGGCCACGGCCGCGGCCGGGTAGTGACGCGGCGCGAGAGCGCCATCACCGCTCGCCGTCGGATGTGACGTCACTGCGATGCTCCCTAACCCGGCGTAGCCGGAACCAAACACGACGAACGGCGGTTTTGGGCGTGTCCCTCCGCTGCGCTCCGGGCCGGGCTGCGCGCGCCGTAGGCAACGATACAACCGTTGCCAACGGCGCCGAGCCCCTTCCGCGGCGGGGCAACGATACTGCTGTTGCCCCGCCGCTCCAGGTTCTCGGCCCTGCGGGCGCGCATCCCTCACGCGACGCGATCCCGAAGCCCCACGAATGAGCCGCGCCAAAGCTGATCCGGATGCGCTGCCTCGCGTAACCGCGTCTGGCTGATTCCGAGGCGCGAGCCCGGTCACGACGTATCGCTGATCGGTACGGTTGGCCGCCCGCCTGACATCCTCAGGACGGCCGTCCCTCGTCTCCACGAGGACTGAAGCCCTGTTCGGTTACGCGTGAGCGGCGCCGAGACAGGGCTTCTCGTTTTCCCAGCAGCGGGCTTACCCGCTCATCCTCACCCGCTGGTCCCAGGGCTTCACCCCCTTCACTCCTTCACCCCTTCACCCCTTCACCCCTTCACCCCTTCACCCCTTCACCATCACATGCCGCTCGGGAAGGTCTCCGGGGGCTCGTGCTCGTCCAGGTGCGCGGACATCTTGAGCGGGCGCAGGGCGTGGGAGTGGTCGATGTACAGCATGGCGTCGTACCGGAACGGCAGCACCGAGGGAACGTAGTTGCCGTACGCCTCGCGCTCGGGATGGTAGACGACGCCGATGGCGCGGTGGCCGCGCGCGTCCTGCGCGGCCGGCACGTCGTCCAGCTCGTCCATCATCAGCAGCTGGTCGTGGGATCCAGCCTGGTGAAAGACGTGCTCCCAGCTCCCCTCGCGCGCCTCGGGCACGGGCATGCGCTGCATGGGCGCGCCCCACT
>JAHWJJ010000398.1 GCA_019348475.1 Gemmatimonadota bacterium
GCGCCTGCGCAAGCGTGTCCAGCACCGCCATCCCCCCGCGCGCCACGGCGGACGCGAGCGGCCGCGGCACGTTGGCGGCGACCACGGGCCAGCGGCGGGCGCGGGCGTGCTCCACCAGCGGGCGGTAGTCGGATGCGTAGTTCCGCCACGGCCGCGCGCGCGCCAGGAACGCCGCCTCGCTCACGCGCCCCACGCCGTAGTCGTCCAGCAGCGGCTGCACGTCCCGCTCGAACATCTCCAGCGAGACCAGCACCCGTGCCCGACGTCGGCCGATGGCGTCCAGCAGCGACGCCTCCGCCCGGTGCGTCGCCGGGTCGTCGTGCTGCTCGCCCACCACCACCACGTCGTGCCGCGCGAGCGAATCGGCCATCGTCCCCCACGTCACCCAGGTTCCCGCCCGCGAGTCCCACGCGCGCGCCTCGCCCGCCTGCGCCAGCACGGGAGTAGCGGCAAGGGAGAGGGACAGGAGCAGCAGGCGTAAGGTTACGGGCCGCTCGCCCGCGGCGGACCGGCCCAGCGGACCTCTGTGACTCCGGTTCACTCGCTGCGGCCTGGCGGTCCAGATCGAGGCCCATTGCAGCACCTTGCGGGAGTCGTTCCCGTGCTCGGCCATGATTCGCCTGCGCCTTTCATCTCCCTCGTCCACAAGCGGATCCGGCGGCCGCCCGCCGGTTCGTGCGTGGGGCCGCCGCGTTGGGCTTACGCACGCCTCATACTCCGGGTGCCCTGCGGAGATGAAGCTGGCCCGGCGTTTCTGGCCGCAAGCCTCGCTCATCAGCTTTGCCTCCACCAGGTCCACCGGCGTCAGGACACGCGGAACGAAGAGCCTGAGCTTCTTCATTCACGCTATTTGATCCGATCCAATTTGTTCGGAGTCGCGAGACGGCGGTAGTTGCACGCGGCCGGGCCGGCCGCCCGCGCGACGTGCCGCCGCTGCCGCATCGGCGCGAGGAGCGGCTCTCGCGAGTCCACAACCGGAGCGTGTCCTTCTCGCCGATCGGTGCACTTGGGAGCCGGCGCGCCGGTCATCAGGCGCGCAGGGCGGCAACCCGGGCTGATGGAATCAGGCGTGAATTATGCGTAGCACTTCACTGCGGCACATTCGCCGCGCGGAAACGCAATTCGACGAGGGACGTATGACCGTTTCGCTGCTCCACCTGCGACGGTGGCTGCTGGGGCTGGTGGTTGCGGGCTCGCTCGGCTTCGGCGCGAACCAGGCGATCGCCGCGCCTGGGAACGCCGCGATGCTGGCCTGCCCGGACCAGGGCTACGACTATTACTACGCCCCGTGCGCAAACGCGTGCGGCGGCAAGGGCTACTGCGCCGAGGGCGGCTTCTGCCGCTGCGGCGACATTCCCTGAGCCGCGGGATCCCGCAACGGCGTACGGCCCCGTGCCTTCCCAGGGCGCGGGGCCGATCTCCATCGGGGGATAGGACGTGGCACAGGAAAAGAGGCTGCCGGAGACGAGTGTCTAACGCAGCCCCGTTCCCGTTTCGGCGCGCCCCGGCGCCCCCCCGGCGCCATACGGGTGACGATTCTGGTCCGTGCCGGCGGCCACGCACCGCCCGATGATGTCAGAGCCCGGCCGAAAGCTCCGCGATCTGCGCCTGGACGGAGGCGGGCGAGGTTCCGCCGGCGGCGGCGCGCGCCTGGACCGACGCGCGGGCGTCGAACATCGCCTCCAGGTCCGCATTGGCGAACTCGGCGCTCACCTGCACGAACAGTTCGCGCGGCAGCGCGCTCAGCGGGCACCCCATCCCCTCCGCGGCGCGCACCAGCTTGCCCACCGCGCCGTGCGCCTCGCGGAACGGCATGCCGCGCCGCACCAGGAAGTCCGCCACGTCGGTGGCCAGCATGGCCGAGTCCACGGCGGAGGCGCAGCGGGCGGCATCGATCTCCATCGACCGCACCGTTCCCGCGACGGCCGGAAGCACGTCGCCCAGCGCGTCGAAGGCGGTGAAGAGGGCCGCCTTGTCTTCCTGCAGGTCCTTGTTGTAGCCGCTGGGCAAGCCCTTGAGCAGGGAGAGGAAGCCCGTCAGCTCGCCGATCAGCCGTCCCGCCTTGCCGCGCGCCAGCTCCATGGCGTCGGGGTTGCGCTTCTGCGGCATGAGCGACGAGCCGGTGCTGAAGCGGTCGCTCAGCCGCACGAAGCCGAACTCGCTGGTGGCGAAGACGATCAGGTCTTCGGCCAGGCGGGAGAGGTGCACGCCCGCCATCGACGCCACGAAGAGCAGCTCCGCAACCCAGTCGCGGTCCGCGACGGCATCCACCGAGTTCCCCGAAACGGCGCGGAAGCCCAGCGACTCCTTGAGCAGCACGCGGTCCACGGGAAACGGGCACCCCGCGATGGCGCCCGAGCCCAGGGGAAGGACGGAGACGCGGTGCAGCGCGTCCGCCAGCCGCGCGCGGTCGCGCTCCAGCGGGTACGCGTGGGAGAGCAGCCAGTGCGCGGCCGAGACCGGCTGCGCGCGCTGCAGGTGCGTGTACGCCGGCATCACGGTCTCGCCGTGCGCCCGCGCCTGCTCCACCAGCGCCGCCTGCAGGTCGCGCAGCCCCGCGTCCAGCCCGCTGGCCGCCTCCAGCGCCCAGAGGCGAAAGTCCGTCGCCACCTGGTCGTTGCGCGAGCGCCCCGTGTGCAGCTTTCCCGCGACGGGCCCCGCCTGTTCCCCCAGCAGCCGCTCCACCAGGGTGTGGACGTCCTCGTCCTCCGCCGCGGCCCAGTCCGCGTCCGTCCACCCCTCCAGCCGCGTTTCCACGGCATCCAGGCCGGCGCGCAGGTCGGCGGCCTCGGTGGGATCGATGACGCCCGCGGCCCCCAGGGCGGCGGCCCAGGCGCGGCTGCCGGCCACGTCGTGGCGCCACAGCCGACGGTCCACGGGGAGTGAGCGGTTCAGCCGGTCCATCTCGGGGGCGGGCCCCGCGCTGAAGCGCCCGCCCCACATGCGGGCGCCGGGCACGGCCGGCGGCGTCTGCGCCGGCAGGGTCGGAGTGCACGCCATGTTCAGTCCGCCGCCTGAAGGGTGGGCGCCAGCGCGGCCTGCTGCTCCTTGAGCGCGGCCACGCGGCTGGGGAGCCCGAACAGGCGGATGAACCCCGCCGCGTCGGACTGCTGGTACACGTCGTCCTCGCCGAACGTGACGAACCGCTCGTCGTACAGCGACTGCGCGCTCCAGCGGCCCGCCACGGTGACGTTGCCGCGGTGCAGCTTCAGGCGGATCTCGCCCGTGACGGCCTTCTGCGTCGCGTCGACGAGCGCGTCCATCGCCACGCGCTCCGTGCTCCACCACCGCCCCTCGTAGACGAGGTCGGCGTAGCGGGGGGCGATGGCGTCCTTGAGCGCCAGGGTGCGCCGGTCCAGCGTAAGCTGCTCCAGCTCGGAGTGCGCGGCGTAGAGCAGGGTGCCGCCGGGCGTCTCGTAGATGCCGCGCGACTTCATCCCCACCAGCCGGTCTTCCACCAGGTCGATGCGCCCCACCCCGTGCAGTCCGCCGATCTGGTTCAGCCGCTCGATCAGCTGCACCGGCCCCAGCGCCTCGCCGTCCACCGAGACGGGGTATCCCTGCTCGAAGCCAATCGTCACGTACGCGGGCACCGGCGGCGCGTCTTCCGACGACCGCGTCATCTGGAACAGGTCCTCGGTGGGCTCGTAGGCGGGGTCCTCCAGGGGCCCGCCTTCGTGGCTCACGTGCCACAGGTTGCGGTCGCGGGAGTAGATCTTGGCCTTCGTCGCCGTCACCGGGACGCGGTGCTCGGCCGCGTAGGCCAGGGCGTCCTCGCGGCTGCGGATGTCCCACTCGCGCCACGGGGCGATGACGGGAAGCTCGGGCGCCAGCGCGGCGTAGGTGAGCTCGAAGCGCACCTGGTCGTTGCCCTTGCCGGTGCAGCCGTGGGCCAGGTGCGTGGCCCCCACCCGGCGGGCGATCTCCACCTGCGCCTTCGCGATGATCGGCCGCGCCATCGACGTACCCAGCAGGTACTTGCGTCCGTAGACCGCGCCGGCGCGTAGCGTGGGCCAGACGAAGCCGGTGACGAAGTCCGCGCGCAGGTCCTGGACGTAGCAGGCAGAGGCGCCGCTGGCGCGGGCCTTGTCTTCCAGCCCGCTCAACTCTTCGCCCTGTCCCACGTCCGCCGCCACGCAGATGACGTCGGCGCCGTAGTTCTCGCGGAGCCAGGGAACGATGATGGACGTATCCAGCCCGCCCGAGTAGGCGAGGACGACGCGAGGTGCAGGCATGTCGGGCGCTCCCGGCTCGGGGTTGATCAACAAAAGTTCGTTGCGGCACCGGCTCGTGCCGCTGGGCGGGGCCCGCGCCGCGCCCCCTCCGCTCGCTCAGGCTCGCACCTCCCCCAAAAAACCCTGGGGGAGGTTGAACTGCATCGGGCGACGTTCGGTCGCGATGGCGGGTCCTCGCCGTGCCCCCTCCGCTCGCTCAGGCTCGCACCTCCCCCAAAAAACCCTGGGGGAGGTTG
>JAHWJJ010000399.1 GCA_019348475.1 Gemmatimonadota bacterium
GTCCCGGCGACCGCCTGCCGACCGTCCGGGAGGCCGCGGAGCGCCTGGACATCTCCACGGGGACGGTGGCCCGCGCCTACGCCGATCTGGAGAAGCAGGGCGTGGTGTACGGCGACGGGGCGCGCGGCACCCGGGTGGCGCAGCCGCCGCGCGGGGAGCTGCCGGAACCCGCGCGGCGCGAGACCCTGGAGGGGCTGCTGCGCCCCGTGGTGGTGGCCGCGTACCACCTGGGCGCCAGCGAGGCGGAGCTCGGCGACGCCCTCCGCTCCGCCTCCAGCGGGATCCTGACCCGGTAGCGTAGCCGGCGGCCGTCAGGGGAGCCGTTTCAAGAACGTGGACGTCGACACCCCCCGCGACGCGCTGGTGGTGTTCACCGGCGTGTCGGGATCGGGCAAGTCGTCGCTCGCGTTCGGCACGCTGTACGTCGAGGCACAGCGGCGCTACCTGAGTCGGTGGCGCCGTACGCCCGGCGGCTCTTTCACCAGATGGGCATCCCCGACGCCGACGAGATCGACGGCATCCCGCCCGCCGTCGCGCTCCAGCAGCAGCGGGGCACGCCCGCCACGCGCTCGTCCGTGGGGAGCGCGACCACGCTCAGCAACCTGCTGCGAATGCTGTACGCTCGCGCGGGCGACGATCCGCCGGCGCAGCCCATCATCTACGCGGAGGCGCCGCCTGGTTGCACAGGCACGTTCTGTTGCGCTACTCCGGCCCTGACTACAATTCCCGGGGCGTGGCCAAACGCCGCCCGCAGACGATCCCGCCCGCCCAGACGCGCCCCCCTGCCACCGATGATCATGCCACCAGAAGGAATCAATCTGCCGATCCGCACCCGCACCTCGATCCCCGGGCCGCCGGGCCTGGCCGTCGCGCGGGATGCGGAAAGCCTCACGCGCCGGGCGGGGCGTGAAGCCACGCTCGCGCTGGGGTTCGCCATCATCCTGGCGACCGCGGGGTGTGCTCCCGCCACGCGCCCAGCCGCGCGGGAGAACCCGGACGCCGCCGCGGCGCAACAGGACTGGGCACGGCGGGCCCGCATCATCCCGCGGGTGGACCATCACCAGCACATCGTGGGGCCGACCGCGGCCAGCCGGCGCCCTGCGGCGCCCCCGCCCGTCACCCTTCCCGCGCCGCTGGACTCGCTGCTCCGGGAGCGGGGCCGCCTGAGCGGGAGCGCCGACGCCGGTGACCTGTACACGGAAGACGCCCAGGTGGTGGATCGCGCTGAAGAGACGTTCCACTGGGTGCAGGGCCGGGAGGCGGCGGCGGCCGTGGTGAGTGGCTATCCTACGGGCAGGGAGCTCGTCGCCAACGCGTTTTTCATGGACGGGGCGGTCGCGCACGTCGCGGGGGAGGTCCTCAACGTCCAGACCCGCCGGCCGATGGCAACCTTTTCCATGGGCCTGCGCAGGGATGCCCAGGGGAGATGGCGTATCGCCACCGAGATGCTGACGCCGATCTTCGAATGGCCGTTCGAGCGCGTGATCACCGCGGACGCCCTGGTCGCCAACATGAACGAGGCGGGGATCGAACGCGCGGTCGTCCTCTCCGTCGCATACTGGTTCGGGGGCCCGTCGCCGAGCTATTCCGAGGAGGAGTACGCGACGGTCCGGGCGGAGAACGACTGGACGGCGGCGCAGGTGGCGCGGCACCCGGACCGGCTGGTGGCCTTCTGCGGGATCAGCCCGCTGCGCGACTACGCGGTGCCGGAGCTGCGGCGGTGCGCCCGCGAGCTGGGGATGAAGGGAATCAAGATGCACTTTCGCGGCGACGAGGTCGACATCCTCGACAACCCCCAGCACGTCGAGAAGGTGCGCCAGGTCTTCCAGGCCGCCAACGACCAAGGGATGGCCATCGTCGTGCACTCCGAGGCGCGCGGAGCGTACGGCCGTGCGCACGCCGAAGCCTTTCTGAACCGCCTGCTCCCGGCGGCACCGGACGTTCCCGTGCAGATCGCCCATCTCTGGGGCGGCAACCAGTACCGCGCGGAGCCGCTGGCCGTGTACGCGGATGCCATCGCCGCCGGCGACCCGCGGACGCGCAACCTGTACTTCGATCTGGCCGAGGCCGTACCTGGTGCGCAGGGCTCGGACGCCGCGCTGCGAGAGATCGCGCAGCGGATCCGCCAGATCGGGCTCGATCGCGTGCTCTACGGTTCGGATGCAACCACGGCGGGCGGTGCGCGGATCGCGCAGCGGTGGGCGCAACTCCGCCACCGGCTCCCCCTGACCGACGCAGAGCTGCAGGACATCGCCGACAACGTGGCCCCGTATCTCCGCTGAGCCTCGCGCGGTTGCGTCCCCCTCCGCCGATCCTCATCATCCCGCTCTCCAGGTACACACCAGGGGCGGGTGGGGCGGATGAAGGCAGCGAAGAGCGGCAGCGCGTCCGGGGAAAAAGGAAAGGGATCTGCGTGAAGGGACCACGAGTGACAACAGAGCCGACTCAACGCCGAGGCATCTTCAACCGGCTTCTGAGGACGGCTGTCGCGATCGCGTGCATGGGCGCGCTCGCCTCCTGCGCCGCGAGCAGAACGCCCGCGCTCCCCATGGCCCGCGCCGAAACGCTCGGTCTGCCGCAGGCGGCGCTCGACCGGATCGACCCCGCTCTCCAGGCGTTCGTCGACTCGGGGAAGGTGAGCGGCATCTACGCCGTGATCGCCCGCCACGGCCAGATCCGGTACGAGCGGACCTTTGGCTGGATGGACGTGGACCGCCGCAGGCCCATGCGCCCGGACGCGATCTTCCGCATCTACTCCATGACCAAGCCGGTGATCGCCGTGGGGGTCCTCCGCCTGGTGGACCAGGGCCGGGTCGGGCTCGACGATCCGGTCTCCAAGTACATCCCGTCGTTCGCGAACGTGAAGGTGTTCGCCGGGGGAACGGCGGATGCCCCGATCCTCCGCGCACCTGACTCGCCGATCACCGTCCGCCAGCTCCTGAACCATACCTCCGGGCTGGCGTACGGACTGACGCCCGGGCCCGTCGATACCATCTTCAGCCGCGCGAAGCTGTACGATGCGGGCCGCACGCTGGAGGAGTTCACCGACAGCCTGGCACGCATCCCCCTGCTCTTCTCGCCGGGGACGCAGTGGAGCTACGGCTCCGGGTTCGACGTCGCGGGACGGGTGATCGAGGTCGCCTCGGGGCAGCCGCTCGACCGGTTTCTCGATGAGCAGATCTTCCGGCCCCTGGGCATGCGCGACACCGGCTTCCGCATCCGCCCGGAGATGCGGGACCGCCTCGCGACCGTGTACACCACCGGCCCCGACGGCACGCTGCAACCCGTCCGCGGCGAGCGGCTCATGGCGATGTTCGAGCCGGAGGCGCGCTTCTTCTGGGGGAGCGGCGGCTTGCTCTCCACGCCCGACGACATGCTCCGGTTCACGCAGATGCTCCTGAACGGCGGCGTCTTCGGCGGGACGCGCATCCTTCGGCCGGAGACCGTCGCGCTCATGACCCACAACACGGTGCCGCCGGAGCTGACCCCGGTGCCGAGTGGCGCGTTGCGCGACCCGACGTACGGCTTCGGGCTGGGGGTGGCCGTCAAGGTGGACACCGCGCAGGCGACGAGGCCGGGACCGGTCGGCATCTTCCGCTGGTCGGGTTATCTCGGGACGTACTTCTGGGTGGACCCGGAGAACGACCTGATCGCCATGGTGTGGACCCAGCTCTCCCCCGGAAGCCGCGTTCCGCTGGAAGCGACGTTCCAGGAACTGGTCTACTCGGCACTACAGGGAATAGGGAATAGGGAATAGCGGAGAACGGCGGGGAAGCGGAACCGGCCTCGTGCATCAGGGAAGGCGTGGCTTGTGCGAGGGAGAGCGGAAAGCTTCGCACTGCCGAAGAATCGACGGTGTGAACCCGGCACCCGAATCGCAGCGTCCCCGCATGGTTCAACCCGCTTTCGACAGCGCCTACGCGCGGCTTCCGGGCCGGTTCTTCGCCCGGATCGCGCCCACGCCGGTGGCGGCACCACGGCTGATCCGGGTGAACGCGCCGCTGGCGGCGGAGCTGGGCATCGACCCGGACTGGCTCGCCAGCGAGGAAGGCGTGGCCGTCCTGGCCGGGAACCACGTTCCCGACACCGCCACGCCCATTGCCACCGCGTACGCCGGGCACCAGTTCGGCGGCTTCGTCCCGCAGCTGGGCGACGGCCGTGCCATCCTGCTGGGCGAGGTCGTCGACCGGGGGGGGACCCGGCGCGACGTGCAGCTCAAGGGCGCGGGCCGCACCCCCTTCTCGCGCGGCGGCGACGGACGGGCGGCGCTGGGTCCGGTGCTGCGCGAGTACCTGGTCAGCGAGGCCATGGAGGCGCTGGGCATCCCCACCACCCGCGCACTGGCCGCCGTCACCACCGGGGAAAGGGTGATACGGGAGACGATGCTTCCCAGTGCGGTGCTGGCCCGGGTGGCAGCCAGCCACATCCGCGTGGGCACCTTCCAGTTCTTCGCCAGCCGTGGCGACGTGGA
>JAHWJJ010000400.1 GCA_019348475.1 Gemmatimonadota bacterium
AGTGCGAAAGTGCGAAAGTGCGAAAGTGCGAAAGTGCGAAAGTGCGAAAGTGCGGCGTCCGCGGGAGCGGCCAAAGCCGCCGCAACAAAAGCGGAAAGCCCCACACCAGCGTGGGGCTTCACCGGCCGGGCGCGGGGCGTCAGCCGCTCGGAAGCGAGAGCATCCGCGGAACAGGACCCCTGATGTGAGCCGTGGAACGCAGGGGTTACGCCTTCAGCCAGAGCACCTGCCCGCCCATGGCGTCCACATACGTCGTGTCGACGTCGTACACGTCGGTGTCCAGGGTTCCGACCATCCCGCTGCCGCTGGACTGCACCAGCTGAAAACCACGCGGCTTGGGGTTCGACACGCCGTCCACGTTGTACGCGGCCCAGTAGTGCTGGAACTTCAGACTCGAGTACAGCTGCCCCCCCGACAGGCCGGGATGCCAGCCGATGTAGACGCCAGGGACGTACCCGGCGCCGGCAACCTGGGCATGCCAGTTGTTGCAGTACGCGATCACGTCCGCCGCGGCCGCGTCCGTGCTCACGCCCTCCAGGTCCAGCCACACGTTCACCCCCGGCGGAAAGCCGATCTGCTGCGTGAACGTAGCGGCGTTGGCGCCGTACTGCGTGCCCAGGCCGCCGGTGGGCATCCAGCCGGGGTTCAGCACGTGCTGCACCGCCATCAGCGCGAACCCCTTCGACAAGAGCATCTGCGCCTCGCCCGCGGAAAGGTCGTGCGAGGCCATCTGCGTGCGCCCCACGTACCGCAGCGCGAAGCGGAAGCCCGCGTTCCAGAACGCGTCCGCCTGGTCCGGCGTGATCACGGTGTTCGCGTCGAAGCCCGTTACGCCCGCGGGGGCGGCCTGCGCGGTTCCTGACAGCATGGGAGTCCTCGCCAGAAAGGGATGAATGGAGGTGCGGCGGGTGGTGGATACGGATTCGCCGCCCCGCCGCGCCTCAAACGGCGTCGTGCAGGGCCGGAAAGGTGCCTGGGCGCGGGGGCTACTCGCGCGCGTCGATCACCCGGCGCGCGGCGGCGAAGACGTCGTCCAGCATCGCGGGGGTCAGGCGGCCCGTGAACGTGTTCTGCTGGGACGGGTGATACGAAAGCACCAGCGTGGGCCCATCCTCCACCGGCACCCGCACCCCATGGCCGAACCTGGGGAGCGGGTGCGGGAGGGCGCAGCCGGCATCGCGCAGCAACCGCACCGCCGCCTGGTACGCGAACCCGCCCAGGCAGACGATGGCGCGCACGCCCGGCAGCAGCGCCAGCTCGCGGCGGACGAAGCAGGCGCAGGCGTCGCGCTCGTCCGGGAGCGGCTTGTTGTCGGGCGGGGCGCACTTTACCGCGCTGGTCACCCACGCGTCGCGCAGCACCAGCCCGTCCGCGCGATGGGTGGAGGTGGGCCGCGAGGCGAAGCCGGCGCGGTGCATGGCCGCGTACAGAAAGTCGCCGCTGCGGTCGCCGGTGAACATCCGCCCCGTCCGATTGGCGCCGTGCGCGGCGGGCGCCAGCCCCAGCACCATCAGCCGCGCGGCCGGGTCACCGAACGCCGGAACCGGGCGCGCCCAGTACTCCTCGTCCCGGAACGCCCGCCGCTTCTCCGCGCCCACGCGCTCCCGCCACTCTACCAGCCGCGGACACGCGCGGCACGCCGCCACCTCGTTCTCAAGATCCCGCAGATCCATCCCGTATCGTCGTCCCGAGTCATTCGCGGCCACGCATGCCTTCCGGAGCGGGAGGCGCCACTGTCGTTCCGATAACACCGATTCCGACGCTCTGCTGTGCACTGGACAGTTCTACTGCGGGTCTCACGCGCAGGCGCCGAGGACGCGGAGCACAGATGAGGGGTTCTCCGCGTCCTCCGCCCCTCCGCGCCCTCCGCGCCCTCCGCGTGAGACGCCGTTTCGGCCCTGAATGTACAAAGAACCACGATAGACGTGTAAGCTGTTGCGGGTCAACCACTTACGACGTGCGCACCGTACTCCGTCGGGGACGCGGCCCGTCCGCCGATCAGGACAGCACGCGCGTTCGCTCACCCGGCACTGGCGCCGCGCGCCGCCAGCGCCAGCGCGATCCACCCGGCCAGAAAGCACAGCCCGCCCAGCGGCGTGATCGCCCCCAGCCAGCGCGTGCCGGTGAAGGCGAGCACGTACAGGGTCCCGCAGAACACGGCGATCCCCGCGGTGAACAGCCACCCGGCCGTGGCCCATCCGCCCGCCGGCCAGCGCGCCGCCGCCATCGCCACCGCCAGAAGGGCGAGCGCGTGGTACATCTGGTAGCGCGCCGCCGTCTCCCACACGGCGAGCATTTCCGCGCTCATCCGGGCCCGCAGCGCGTGCGCGCCGAACGCGCCCGCCGCCACCGCCAGGAACGCAAAGGCGCACCCCAGCGTCCAGAACGTACGATGCATCGCTCCCCCCACGGTCCGCCGGAATCCAACCGTCCGCGGGACAACATGCGGATGCGTCGTGCCGTCCGCCACTCGCCCCGCCGGCCTGCGAGGCCCGGGAGCGCGGTGCCCGCAGGGCGTAAGTCTTTGCAGGGCTTCGACTAAGAAACAAATGGAACGTCATTTGCTAGGGGAGGGTGGCTCAGTTTCTTCTCCCACGATCAGACATCGGATGGACGGCAGGATGAACGATCCAGCAAGCCCAAAGCGAAGTCTGCGCCGGGAGCACCCGCTGTTCTTCTGGGGCGCCCTGGCCGTGGCGGCGCTTTTCATCGCGGGGGCCGCGGCCGTCGCGTCGCGCGTGCCCCGGTATCGCGCCGAAACGCAGCACTTCAACGCGCAGCTCACGGCGGCGCAGCGCGCCACCCGCGATTCGCTGCTCGAGGCCCAGGAAAAGCGCACGCAGCTGGCGGTGGCCGTGCTGCGCCGCGACCTGCGCATCCGTTCGCTGGAAACGAGCAAGCGGCACCTGGCCGTGGTCCTGGAAGACTCGATGCTGGAGCTGCGCCAGGGGCGCGCCACGCTGCGGAAGGCGAAGCTGACCATCGGCCCCGACAGCACCATCCGCGCGGCGGACGGGCGCACCTGGCGGCTGGTGCGGCCGGTGGGCGAGCGCAAGATCGCGGAACGGCAGAACACGCCCACCTACACCATTCCGGAGTGGGTGTACGTGAGCCGCGGCCAGCCGGTGCCGCCGGAAACCGAGCGGCGGGTGCGGGGCGGCCTGGGCACCTACGTGATTCGCCTGGACGACGGGACGGAGATCTACAGCAAGCCCAGCACGGGCCCGCTGTCCGAGACGGTAAAGCCGGGCGCGTTCATGGCCCGGGCACGCGACCTGGCCGCCATCTTCGACGCGGTGAACGAGGACACGCCGGTCTACATCTACTGAAACCGGTGATCATTTTGAGCGGGCCCGGCCTCCGGGGTTCGCAGGGAGAGCAGGACCGATGGACCAGAACCAGCCGTTGAAGCCGCGCAGGCCGGACGACATCCCCGAGCGGCGCGACTACACCCCCAAGGGGCGGGTGCGCCGCATCTACCACGACTACCGCGGCACGTCGATCGTGATGATGCTGGCGGTGCTGGTGGCGGCCGGGCTGTTCGTGGCCACCTCGGCATGGGCCGTGAACGAGCGGCTCACCCGCCGGGTGACGGAGATGACGTACCTCAAGGACACCCGCTCGCTGGAGTTCGTGCGGCAGCAGGAGGCGGAGCGGGTGGCGCGGATCGCCGCGCGCGAGCGGGAGCTGGCGGAGAAGGAGGAGGAGCTGGCGCCCCGCAACACGCCCTACATCGTGGTGAGCCTGGCGGAGCGCCGCATGCTGTACCTGCGCGGCGACGACACGCTGTACCGGGCGTCCGTGGCCGTGGGCTCGGGCAAGACGCTGGTGATGGGCGGGCAGACCAAGCGCTTCGTTACGCCGCGCGGACGCATGGCGATCACCCACAAGGAGCTGGACCCGGTGTGGGTTCCGCCCAACTGGCACTACATCGAGTACGCGCGCGAGCGGGGGATGGGCATCCGTGACATGAGCAACGCCTCGCCCAACGCGCTGGCCGGGTTCCCGGAGGGGCGCGTGCCGGTGAGCGGCAACACCGTCATCATCCCGCCCTGGGGCAGCCCGCAGCGGCAGCACAAGGGGGTGCTGGGGGTGGCCAAGCTGGAGATGTACGACGGCTACTACTTCCACGGCACCGACAACCCGCGGTCCATCGGAAGCGCCGCCAGCCACGGCTGCATTCGCATGCACAAGGAAGACATCCTGTGGATGTACCGCAACGTGCCCGTGGGCACGGTCGTCTACATCTACTGAACCCCAGCCTCACCAGTACGGGAGCCCCGGCGGGACGCAACGTCCCGCCGGGGCTCGCCGCGTTGTGCCCGCGCCCGCGCCCCCTCCGCTCGGCCAGGCTCGGACCTCCCCCCAAAACCCGTGGGGGGTTGAACGCTTTCGGCGAGGTTCTGCCGCGATGGTCGGCTCCGCGCCGCGCCCCCTCCGCTCGCTCAGGCTCGCACCTCCCCCAAAA
>JAHWJJ010000401.1 GCA_019348475.1 Gemmatimonadota bacterium
TGAACGGCTTGGTGAAGAAGTCCGTGGCACCCAGCTGCAGCGCCTGGCGCCGGTCGGCGTCCTGGCCCTTGGCGGTCAGGATGATGATGGGGGTCTCGCGGCGGTGCGGCAGCTTGCGTGCCTCGGCCAGCACCTCCAGGCCGGACGCGTACGGCATCATGATGTCCAGCAGCACCACGTCGATGGGATCGGAGCCCTGCAGCTCGTCGATCGCCGCGCGGCCGTCGGAGACCAGGGTCACCTCGTACGGGCCCTGCTCCAGCTTCATCTGGATGATGCGGCCGATGTGCGGCTCGTCGTCCGCGACCAGCACGCGGCGCAGCCCCGGAGTGTCGTCTATGGTCATGGGTGGCGGGAGCAGGGGGGAACCACGGCCCCGGCGGCGGGGTTGTACGCCCTCACACCAGCCCGGCCAGCTCGCCGCGGCGCCGCGACAGCTCGCGCAGCAGCGGCGCGAAGCCCGCGTCGCCGCGCAGCAGCACGGCCAGCAGCACCTCGGCGGAGAGCACGGAAACCAGCGCCACCCCGTCGTCCAGCCGGACGACGACGGTGGATGCGTCGCCCTGGCCCGCGGCGCGCCCCAGCGCCGAAGCGGCGCCGGCGATCCCCGGGACCATGGCGCTCACCGTCTCGGCGTCCAGCCCGGGCCCGCCGGTGTGGGTGATGAGCAGCCCGTCGCGCCCCAGCACCAGCACGTGCTCCACCCCCGGGTGGGCGGCAAGCGAGGCGAGGGCCGTCTCCAGAGGGGGCATTCGGACGTTCTCCGCTGCGGTGTTCCGGCGTCGGTGCGACGGCGAGCAACGTACCCGCCGGGGCTCGCCCGCGTCAACCCTGGCGCGCCCCCGGCACCTTGACGCCGCCCCCGCCCGGTCCGTAAGGTATCCCCCTGCGTCCGCCCCCGCGGCAGGCGCCTTTTTTTCACGCGTCACCCTTTGCGCACGCGCGCGGGTGGCGCTCGCGCTCAGGAGTGGTTCGTGCGCTTCGCCCGTTTGCCGTTTCTGCTCACCGTCCTCTTCGCCTCCTCGGGCCTGCTGGGGGCCTGCGGCGACGACCCGCTGTTCCCCGAGGTGCGGCTCAGCGTCGACACGGTGACGCTCACCGTCCCCGGCGGCACCGCGCCCTCGGCCATCGACCTGGTGCGCATCCAGCCGCCGTTCACCATCCTGCGCCGCCCCGAGCTGGTGCAGGACGCCGGCGAGTGGGACGTCGCCCTCCGCGCCACCGAGGCGGGCGGCCTGGTCCTTCGCCCCTTCGGCCAGCCGGGCTCGCCGCTGCGCGGGGCAGGGCTCCTCGCCACCACCCGCGACTACGACAGCATCGACGAGGCGCCGCGCACCGTCAGCGCGTACCTTGGCGATCCGGTGCCGGCCACCGTGGGCGCCGTCTATTTCATCCGCTCGCGGCAGTACCCCGCGGGGGGCGGCGGCCTCTGCGTGAACTACGCGAAGGCCAAGGTGCTGGCGGTGGACGCGGCGGCGGGGACCGCGCAGCTGGCGCTGACCATCAACGACAACTGCGACGACGAGCGGCTGGAAGAAGACTGATGCTCGACGTCAAGCTCGTCCGGCAGGACCCCGGCGGCGTCCGCGCGCGGCTGGCCGCGCGCGGCGCCGCGGCCGAAACGGACGCGGCGGTGGACCGGGTGCTGGCGCTGGACGCCGAGCGGCGCGCGCTGGTGGCCGAGGGCGACGGGCTCAAGGCGCGGCGCAACGCCGTCAGCCAGGAGGTGGGAGAGCGCAAGCGGCGCAGGGAATCCGCCGACGAGCTGATCGCCGAGATGGCCCAGGTGAACGCCCGGATCAAGGAGATCGACGCCCGCCTGCGCCAGGTGGAGGGCGAATCCGACGACCTCCTCCTGCGCATTCCCAACCTGACGGACCCGTCGCTGCCGCCGGGCGGGGAAGAAAGCAACGCGGTCGTCCGCACCTGGGGCGAGCCGCGCGGGTTCGACTTCCAGCCGCGCCCGCACTGGGAGATCGGCGCGGAGCTGGGGCTGTTCGATCTTGCCGCCGGCGCCAGGGTGGCCGGGAGCGGGTTCCCCGTCTACACGGGGATGGGCGCGCGGCTGCAGCGGGCGCTCATCAACTTCTTCCTGGACCTGCACACGCGCGAGCACGGCTACACCGAGGTGGAGCCGCCCTTCGTCGTCACGCGTCAGTCGATGGAGGGGACGGGACAGTATCCCAGGTTCGTGGAGGACGGGGACGCGTACGCGCTCCCGGAGGACGGGCTGTACCTGATCCCCACGAGCGAGGTGCCGCTGACCAACCTGCACCGCGACGCGCTGCTGGAGGCCGAGCGGCTTCCCATCGCCTACACCGCCTACTCCCCCTGCTTTCGCCGCGAGGCGGGGTCGGCGGGCAAGGACACGCGCGGCCTGCTGCGGGTGCACCAGTTCGACAAGGTGGAGCTGGTGCGGTTCGAGCGGCCGGAAGACTCCGACGCCGCCCTGGAGGCGCTGACCGGGCACGCGGAGCGGGTCCTGCAGCTGCTCGGTCTGCCCTACCGCGTCCTTCTGCTGGCGTCCGGCGACATCGGCTTCAGCGCGGCGAAGACGTACGACCTGGAGGTGTGGGCGCCGGGGGTGGACCGCTGGCTGGAGGTGAGCAGCGCCACCAACACGCGCGACTTCCAGGCGCGGCGCGCCGGCATCCGCTACCGGCCGGAAGCCGGAGCGAAGCCCGAATACGTCCACACGCTCAACGCCTCCGGGGTGGCGCTGCCGCGCACCGTGGTCGCCCTCCTGGAGAACGGACAGCAGCCGGACGGCTCGGTGGTGGTCCCCGAGCCGCTGCGCCCGTACCTGGGGACGGACCGCCTGGTCCGCCCCTGAGCGCGCCCGCGCTCGCGGGGCGCCCCCGATCGGCGGCCCCTTTCGCCCTCGCGCACGCCATGCGGATCCACGCGCACCCGCGCAGCCGCCCGTGAGCCGCCGCCACTGGCCCACCACGCTGGCCCTGCTGGCGGCGGCCATCCTCGCCTGGTACCTGGTGTACAGCCAGCTGCTGGTGCGCGAGATGCGCAAGGACGCCGAGGTGCACTCGCGCATCGTGGTGCGCGTGCTGGCGGGGCTCAACGATCCCAACGCCGACCTGATCGCCACCCTGCTGGGGCTGTCCGGCGACATCCAGCGGCTGCGCGTCCCCATCGTCTACACCGACCTGGACGGCGTTCCCGCGTTCTGGGTCAACCTTCCCTTCGAAGCCGCGCAGGGCGACACCGCCGCCATGATCCGCGTGCTGGAGTACGCGGACCGCCTGGCCGACCACAACCCGCCCATGACGGAGCCGGGGCTGGGCACCATCTACTTCGGCGACCCGCCCACGGTGCGGCGGCTGCGCGTGGTCCCCTGGCTGCAGGTGGGCGCGCTGGTGGGGCTGCTGGCGGCGCTGGCGTCGGTCATCCGCCACAACGTGCGCACCGAGCGCGAGCGGATCTGGGCGGCCATGGCCCGCGAGTCCGCGCACCAGATGGCGACCCCGCTGTCGTCGCTGGCGGGGTGGGTGGAGATCCTGCGGCTGCCGGACGAGGACCGCGAGGAGATGGCGTCGCTCCCGGCGGTGGCGGGGGAGATGGAGGCGGACCTGGACCGGCTGGAGAAGGTGGCGCGCCGGTTCGAGTGGATCGGCCGCCCGGTGCAGACGGAGGCGGTGGACGTGCGCACGCTGCTGCGCGTGCTGGAGCGCTACGTCCGCGTGCGCCTGCCGCAGCTGGGGCGCTCCGTTGAGCTTACCGTGGACGTGGCCGAGGGCACGCCTCCGGTGCTGGGGAACGCAATCCTGCTGGAGTGGGCGCTGGAGAACCTGGTGAAGAACGCGCTGGACGCGCTGGCGGGCTCCGGGGGCACCATCTGCATCGAGGCGGAGGCGCCGGGCGAGCGAAAGGTGGAGATCCGGGTGATCGACGACGGACCCGGCGTTTCGCACGCTGTGCGCGCAACGCTGTTCGACCCCGGCGTCACCACCAAGAAGGGCGGTTGGGGCGTGGGGCTCTCGCTGGCGCGGCGGATCGTGGAAGACGTGCACGGCGGGCGGATGCGGCTGGAGCCGTCGGAGCGGGGCGCGCGCTTCGTGATGGTGCTCCCCTGCGCCCCCGACGCCCAGCCCGGCGGCGACGGGGTGGCCCGGCTGCCGTGGGACCGCCTGGCCGCGCGCCGCCTGCGCGCCGCCGGCGCCGAGCCGGAGGGCGATTCGGGGGCGGATTCAGCCGCGCCCAGGAACTGATCGGCGGGCGGCTCCACGCGGGCCCCGTCCCGCTCGTTGCTCGCAATCTCCCCCAAAACCGGCCGCGGGGAGGTTGGGACGCGACGCCGGGCTCGTGAAAGCGCGATCGAATTCTCCCTTCCCCACGCAGTTTGTGGGGGAAGGGCCGGGGATGGGGGGCGCCCGGCGGCACGAGCGAACTCCGCCTCACGCGACGATCTTCGCCGCCAGCTGCCGGGGGAGGTTG
>JAHWJJ010000402.1 GCA_019348475.1 Gemmatimonadota bacterium
TCACCCCTTCACCCCTTCACCCCTTCACCCCTTCACCCCTTCACCCCTTCACCGCAGTCCACTCTGCTCCCGCCCTGGCGCAAACGGTCCCGTTGCCCGGCTCCACCCGCGCCGGTACATTTCCGCCCTCACCGGCACGTTCCCCTGGCGCCGCCCCGCGCGCGCCCCTCCCGCAGGCTCAGCATCCCCCGCGCGATGGCGTCCGACGACACTCCGCTGATGCAGCAGTGGCGCGAAGTAAAGGCGCGCCACCCGGATGCGCTCGTCTTTTTTCGGGTGGGCGACTTCTACGAGCTGTTCAACGAAGACGCGGTGGAGGGAAGCAAGCTGCTGGAGCTTACGCTCACCTCGCGCAACAACGGCAGCAGCAAGGCGCCCCTGGCGGGGATCCCCGCGCACGCGCTGGAGAACTACCTGCGCCGGCTGGTGGGCTTCGGCAAGCGGGTGGCCATCTGCGACCAGGTGGAGGACCCGGCCCTCGCCAAGGGCCTGGTGCGCCGCGAGGTGACGGAGATGGTGACGCCCGGCGCTGTGTTCAGCGACGCGCTGCTGGACGCCCGCCGCAACAACTACCTGGCCGCCGTGGCCGGCGACGCGGCGGGGGAGGGGATGCTGGGGCTGGCCCTGGCCGACCTGACGACGGGCGAGCTGACCGCGCGGGCCGTGCACTGGGACCACCTGGCGGACGTGCTGGGGATCTGGCAGCCCGCGGAGCTGCTGCTGCCGCGCACCTGGGAGCTGTTCCCCATTCCCGGCACCAATGAGGTGACTCGCACCTACCGCGGCGACTGGGTGTTCGACCCACGCGGCGCGGCGGAGGAGCTGTGCCGCCACTTTCGCGTGGCCAACCTGGCCGGCTACGGCTTCGAGGCGCAGGACCAGTGGCTGGCCGCCGCCTGCGGCGCGCTGGTCGCGTACCTGGGCGAGGTGCAGCCCGCCGGGTTCGCCGGCCTGCGCCCCCCGCAGGTGGAGCGCCCCGGCGGGGTGATGGCGCTGGACGAGATGACGCGCCGCAACTTGGAGCTGGTGGAGACGCTGCGCGGCACCGGGCCGGAGGGGACGCTGCTGGGGGTGCTGGACGAGGCGTGCACCCCCATGGGAAGCCGGCTGCTGCGCCGCTGGCTGCTGGCCCCCCTGGTGGAGCCGGAGCGCATCGACCCGCGGCTGGACGCGGTGGAGCGGCTGGTGGAGGGCGACGCCGTGCGCCGCGCCGTCCGCGACGCACTGGGCGGCGTGCGCGACCTGGAGCGGCTGGCGGTAAAGGTGGGCGCCGGGCGCGCCACCCCGCGCGAGATGCTGGCGCTCGCCGCCTCGCTCTCGCGGCTGCCGAAGCTGCTGGAGGCGCTGCGGGACGAGGAGCGGGGGATGCTGTGGATTCACCGCGAGGAGATCGACCCGCTGCACGACGTGCGCGAGGCCATCGAGCGCGCCATCGACCCCGAGGCCCCCGTCTCCATCGCGGACGGGGGGGTGATCCGCACGGGCTTTCACCACGGCCTGGACGAGCTGCGGGCCATCCGCGACGGCGCGGTGGACTTCATCGCCCGGCTGCAGGCGACGGAGCGCGAACAGACGGGGATCAACACGCTCAAGGTGGGCTTCAACCGGGTGTTCGGGTACTACCTGGAGGTGACGCGCAACCAGTCGGAGCGCGTCCCGGACCACTACCACCGCAAGCAGACGCTGGCCAACGCCGAGCGGTACTACACGGCGGAGCTGAAGGAGTGGGAGGAGAAGGTGCTGGGCGCGGAGGAGCGCATCGCCGCGCTGGAGCAGCGGCTGTTCGCCGAGGTGCGCGAGGCCGCCGCGCGCGAGGTGCGGCGCATCCAGCGGGTCGCGGACAACGTGGCGTCGCTGGACGTGCTGGCCACCCTGGCCGAGGTCGCCGTGCGCCGCGACTTCACCCGCCCGCGGGTGGACCAGGGCGAGGCGCTGGAGATCCGCGGCGGCCGCCACCCCGTGGTGGAGACCATGATGCCGCGCGAGGACTTCATCCCCAACGACGTGCGGCTGGACGGCGACGCGCGGGTGATGATCCTCACCGGGCCCAACATGGCCGGCAAGTCCACGATCCTGCGCCAGGTGGGATTGATCCAGCTGCTGGCGCAGGTGGGCTCGTTCGTCCCCGCGCGGGCGGCGCGGGTGGGGATCGCGGACCGCATCTTCACCCGCGTGGGCGCGTCGGACAACCTGGTGCGCGGCCAGTCCACCTTCATGGTGGAGATGAACGAGACGGCGGCGATCCTCCATTCCGCCACCGCGCGCTCCCTGGTGCTGCTGGACGAGATCGGCCGCGGCACCTCCACCTGGGACGGCCTGTCGGTGGCCACGGCTACGACGGAGCACCTGCACGACGTCGTGGGCGCGAAAACGATCTTCGCCACCCACTACCACGAGCTGACGCGGCTTTCCGAGCGGCTGCCGCGGGTGGTGAACTTCAGCGTGGCCGTGCGCGAGGTGGGCGAGGACATCGTCTTCCTCCGCCGCCTGGTGGAGGGCGGGGCGGACCGCTCGTACGGCGTGGAGGTGGCGCGGCTGGCGGGGCTCCCGGAATCGGTCGTGGACCGCGCCCGCCAGATCCTGCGCGAACTGGAGGAGCAGTCCGCCGCGCGGGGCGCCGCCGCGCCGCCGCCCGACCTGCAGCTGGGGCTGTTCGAGGGCGGCCTGCCGCACCCGGTGGTGGAGCGGCTGCGGGTGATGGACGTCGACGGACTTACGCCTCTCCAGGCGCTGAACCTGCTCGCGGAGTTGAAGAAGGCGGCGCGGGGGTGAACGGGTGAACGGGTGAAGGGGTGAAAGGGGTGAAAGGGTGAAGGGGTGAACGGGTGAAGGGGTGAAAGGGTGAAGGGGTGAACGGGTGAACGGGGCCCGGCCGCTCCGGATGAGGCGAACACGATCCTGAGGCATCCGCATGTCCCGGAAGCATGGCGTCGGCGGCGTCCCCCTGGTCCCGGTCGTTCTGGCTCCCGCTTCCGCGGCCCTGCTCCTCTTCATCCTGGCGGGGGATTGCTACCGGGGTGAAGAACTGGAGTCATGCACCGCCGAATACGTGTACGGCATCCGCGTCACCGCCAGCGACGCCCGCACCGGGCAGCCGGTCGACAGCGTGTCCGGCTTCGTTCGCGAGGGGGCGTACGTAGACACGTTGCGACAGATGTGGGGTCCGCCGGCGCAGGCCGCGGGCGAGCGGCCGGGCACCTACCGGGTGCACGTCCGCGCGCCCGGGTACGCGCCCTGGGACACGGCGGGCGTGGTGGCGCCGGACAACGGGTGCCACGTAGGAACCGCGAAACTGCACGTCAGGCTTACACCCGTCAGCTGACCCGTCATCCTGAGTCATCCGGCGCTATACGCAGTTGGGATAGACCGCAGTTCAACCTCCCCCAGGGGGTTTTTGGGGGAGGTGCGAGCCTCAGCGAGCGGAGGGGGCGCGGCGCGGAGCCGGCCGTACCTGCTGAAATTCGCACTCTGACTATGCAGTTCAACCTCCCCCAGGGTTTTTTGGGGGAGGTGCGAGCCTGAGCGAGCGAGGGGGCGCGGCGCGGAGCCGGCCGTACCTGCTGAAACTCGTGCTCCGTCCCATGGCGGCGATGCACACGGGAGCCGCCGTCGTGCGGCGTTTTTCGGGCCGTGCGGTTGCGAATCCCGGCGCGAGCGACGATCTTCGGCGCAGGAACACGCAGCCGGCGATCCCCGCCCCCAGCCATGAGATGAACCCGACACGCACCCTTGCCGCGGTGGGCCTGTGCCTGGCCGCCACGGCCGCGTGCCAGCAAAGGCCCGTGGTGGAAACCGAGCCCGTGGCGCTCACCCCGCCCGCGTTCCAGTACCCCGAGGAGCTGTGGGACGCGGGGGTGGAGGGGAGGACCGTGCTGCGCATCCTGATCACCGAACAGGGAAGCGTGGACAGCGCGCGGGTGGAGACGCCCAGCGGCTATGCCGCCTTCGACAGCGCCGCGCTGGCCGGGACCGCGGCCCTGCGCTTCGACCCGGCAAAGCGGGACGGCACCCCCGTGCGCAAGTGGGTGCTGCTCCCCGTGGAATTCGACATCACCCCGGCCGACGCGGGCACGCCCGCGGCCGCGCAGGAGACCTCGGCCCAATGACGCAGTCCGCACTGGACGCCGCCTTTTCGCGCCCCCGCCACCAGCGCCCGTACGACAACGTACTGGGCACCATCGGCTGGACGCCCCTCATCCGCCTGAACCGCGTGAACGCGGGGATACGCACCCCCATCTACGCGAAGGCCGAGTTCTTCAACCCCGGCGCCAGCGTAAAGGACCGCATCGGCCCCGCCATCATCGAGGCGGCCGAGGCCGACGGATCGCTGCGCCCCGGCGGCACCGTGGTGGAGGGCACCTCCGGCAACACGGGGATGGGGCTGGCGCTGGCGGCCGCCATCAAGGGGTACCGCTGCATCTTCACCATCCCGGACAAGATGAGCCAGG
>JAHWJJ010000403.1 GCA_019348475.1 Gemmatimonadota bacterium
CTCGCGCGGGAGGGGGCTCGCCGCGGGCCCTCTCCCCCGCCAGGCCTTTCGCTCGTTCCTCGCGACGGCTGGCGACCCCTCCCCCAACCCCGGGGGAGGGGTGGTGTGGAGCAGGGTGCACTCGCCCGGGCGAAGTTAACCCTCCCCCGGGCTTCTGGAGGGAGGTCGCGAGGAACGAGCGGGAGGGGGCGCGGCTGGGGCGCTGCCCGCGGGCTGGAAACCCCGCCTCCATCTCCCTTCCCCCCCACGCAGTTTGTGGGGGGCCGGGGATGGGAGGCGCTCGGCGGGCGCCTCGACCTCGGCCTCGCACGATTGAAGTCGCAGTCCGCCGGCAGACGGGCCGGGGCGGGGATCCGGCGCGGTTCTTCCGGAGGCGGCGCCGCGACGGACCAGGTGGATCCAAACCGGGAGGACGACGTGTCGGAAGAGCGGATCGAAACACTGCGAAAGATGGTGGCCGAGCACCCGGACGACCCCCGTCCGCGCTTCGGCCTGGCGCTGGAGTACGAGAAGGCGGCGCGGTGGGAGGACGCGGCCGCGGCGCTGCGCGACTACCTTGCCATCGCGGACGACGAGGGGAACGCGTGGGGACGGCTGGGCTCCGTCCTCCGTACCCTGGGGCGCGACGAAGAGGCGCGCGAGGCGTACCGCATGGGCATCGCCGCGGCCACGCGACACAACCATCCCACCATGGTAGGCGAGTTCGAGGACATCCTGGCAGAGTGGTGAGCGCTCAGCGGCTCCACGGACGCGCCAGCACCAGCAGGAACTCGAGCTGGCGCAGCAGCCGCTCGTACGCCCGCGGCTTCGCCTGGCGGAACGCCTCCGTGGGCGCCGGCTCCACCAGCCGCTGGATGGTGGATGATTCACGCTTCACCCGTCCGCTGGCGACCGTAGCCGCAGGTGGTTGAATTCACGCACGCGCGGTGCTAAATCTTCCGCGCTTTGCCCGGAGCCCGCGAGCGCGCAGGTGCGGCACGCGATTTTCCGGGCGAAAGCGGAACGCGCGGAACCACCGTACACCCTGCAAAGCCCAGCACATGCGCCGCACACTCCTGACCGCCGCCCTTGCACTTCCGCTCCTCTCCGCCTGCGCGTCGGGCGGAATGAAGCCGCGCTACGACCGCGTGGCGGGGCAGACCAACCTGCAGCAGACCATCCTCAAGACGTCCGGCGGGCTCACGTCGGGCCGCTTTGCGATGACCGTGAACGCGCGCTACAGCTGGCGCGGGCAGGGCCCCCCGGCGCCGGCACAGTTCGCGTACCTGAGCTTCAACGGATGGCCGCGGCTGGATGCCGGGTGGCAGTGGCTGAACAACAACCAGCTGCAGGTGCTGGTGGACGGCGAGCAGCGCGCCACCTACAACGGCCGCTACAGCGGCGACATCCAGAAGAGCGGGCTGTACGAGAACGTCACGTACCAGATTCCCATCGGTGACCTGGCCGTGATGGCGAACGCCACGCGCGTCGAGGGCCGCATCGGCCAGCGCGAGTTCACGCTGGACCGGGGCGAGCTGCAAAAGCTCCGCGAGTTCGTGGACTACATTCGCGGCGGCGCGCAGTAGCGCCAGGAGCGAATGAATTCGCGCCTGCAAACTCGCGAAGTCCGCCATCGCGGACTGCTCCGCGAGATGCGCCATGCTGCACCATGTCGCAGGCCCGAAGCCCCCTCGCCGGCGAAGCCCCGCGCAGTTTGCGGGGCTTTCCGCTGTCGTTGCGGCGGCTTCAGCCGCTCCAGCGCGAGATGCGCCATGCTGCACCCTCTCCCAGGCCCGCGGCCGCCTCGCCGTTCAAGCCCCGCGCCTTTTGCGGGGCTTCCGCTGTCGTTGCGGCGGCTTCAGCCGCTCACGCGATCCTGATGATTACGCCCTCGTCGCCCCGCAGGTCGATGGTCCCCTCCACCTGACCACCCTCCGTCTCCGGGATGGTGCTCAGCACCACCTCGCCCGCTCCGTCGAAGGCGAGGGACGCGGGGTCGCCGCCGAGGTTCAGGGCGACGAGGAAGCGCGCGCCGCCGTGGGAGCGGAGGTAGGCGAGCACGTCGCCCGCCGCGTCCACCGGCGCCCACTGGCCGACGGCAAGGGCGGGCTCGCGGCGCCGCAGGTCCAGCAGCGCGCGGTGCAGCGTGAGCATGGAGCCGGGGTCCACCCGCTGCGCCGCCACGTTCACCGCGCGAAAGTCGTCGGCCAGCGGCAGCCAGGGCTCTCCGCTGGTGAACCCGGCGCCGGGTTCGGCGGTCCACTGCATCGGCGTGCGCTCCGGGTCGCGCCCCAGCCCTCGGCCTGGAAGGTTCTTTTCCCAGGGGTCCTGCACCCGGTCCGGCGGAACGGGAACGTCGTGCATGCCGATCTCGTCGCCGTAGTACAGCGTGGGCGTGCCGCGCAGGGTGAACAGGAGCATGGCGGCCACGCGGGCCTGCGCCGCGCCCACGCGGCTGGCGATGCGGTGCCGGTCGTGGTTGCCCAGCACCCAGTTGGGCCAGGCGCCGGGGGGGAGCAGCTCCTCGTACCGGCGGACCGCGGCGTCCAGGGTGCGCGCGTCCCACGGGAGCTTGATCAGCTGGAAGTTGTAGGGAAAGTGCACGCCGCGGCCGTCCCGGCCGTAGTACGCCATCATCCGCTCCACTTCGTTGTAGATCTCGCCGATCAGCACCCGCTCGCCGTAGGACTCCACCACGTGCCGCATGCGCTCGATCAGCGCGTGCACCTCGGGCCGGTCCGCGGAATGCTCGCGGAGCAGCGCGTCGTACGGATCATCCACCCCCTCACCGTAATCCGGATTGGGCGGGTTGTCGCGAAAGTGCTCGTCCTTGAGCACCACCTGGATGGCGTCCACCCGCACCCCGTCGGCGCCGCGATCCAGCCAGAAGCGCAGCACGTCCAGCATCTCCTGCTCCACGGCCGGGTTGCGCCAGTTGAGGTCCGGCTGCTCGCGCAGAAAGGTGTGCAGGTAGTACTGCCCGGTGGGCGGGTCCAGCTCCCAGGCACTGCCGCCGAACGCGCTGAGCCAGTTGTTGGGCGGGCCGCCGCCGGGCGCCGGATCGCGCCAGACGTACCAGTCGCGCCGGCGGTTGTGGCGGCTTGCGCGCGCCTCGCTGAACCAGGGGTGGCGGTGCGACGTGTGGTTGGGGATGTAGTCCACGATCACCCGGATTCCGCGCGCGTGCGCCTGCTCCACGATGCGGTCGAAGTCCACCATGCTGCCGTAGACCCGGTCCACGGCGCGGTGGTTGGTGACGTCGTAGCCGAAGTCGTCCATGGGCGAGGGGTAGAACGGGCTGATCCACACGGCGTCAACACCCAGCCAGTGCAGGTGGTCCAGCCGCTGGACGATGCCGGCCAGGTCGCCCACCCCGTCGCCGTCCGTGTCCTGGAACGAGCGGGGATACACCTGGTAGATGACGCCGCGCTGCCACCACGCCGGCCCTCCGTCCGCCCCACCCCCTTCCAGCGCTTCCGTCATTACGGATTCGTCACAGGTCGAGAAGTTCCGGTGAGGGGAGCGGGGCGGGATTGAAGAAGATTTGCATCCATCTCAGACTCCTGTCGAATATCGGGAGTTGTGATCACGACAAGAAATTGTGGTAGTTGCCAGCCCATGCATACATCTTCGTCATGGCGCCGCCGGCGAGCCCGCCCTCACGCCCAGCACCTCGATTTCGCCGCGGCCGTGAACGAAGTTCATCCGCACCCGCAGGATCGTGCCGTTCTGCGCCGGCGGCGTGAAGCGCAGATGGGGGGACACCTGCCGCGCGCTCTGCGAGAACCGGCTGTGCGTGGTCTCGACGACACGGGTCTGGTGCACGCTGCCGTCGGCGTTCAGCGTCAGGTCAAGGTGCACCGTGCCCGTGACCCCTGCGTCGCGCAGGAGCGGATCGTAGCGCGCATCCATCAAGCGAATGGCCTCCGCCCGGTTCACCAGCGCGATCCCGCCGCTCGCGGGCGCAGCGACGGTCACGCCTGCGTCCGCTTCTGCGGTGGCGGCGGGAGTGCAGGCGTTCAGTGACAGGGCGAAGCCGAGCGCGACGAGTCTGCCGGTCATGTGGCGCAGGGTGGATCCGGGTGGTGAGGTAACCTACTGCGGCAACAGACTGGATGCCGGCAGGCGCGTCAAGGCCGGGTCAGCCGCGGCGGGTCAATCTGGCGTGCGAAGCCGGTCAAGGGACCACGTCGATGCGGCTGCCGGCGGGCTGAAAGCGCATCCGCACGCGCACCGTCGTCCCCGCGGCGGGGGGCGCGCTGAAGCGAAGCTCCTGCGCCACGGTCAGCGCCGGGCCGCGGAACTGATCGTTGTTCGCCTCCACGTCCATCGCCGACTGCACGCCGCCCTCCTCGTCCAGCGTAACCTCCACCACCACGTCGCCGCGCGTGCCGCCGGCCAGCAGGTGCGCGGGATACGCGCTGCGCATCCGCCGCACCGCCG
>JAHWJJ010000404.1 GCA_019348475.1 Gemmatimonadota bacterium
AGCCCGCCGCCCCGGCCGGCACCCCGCCCGCCGCGGCGCCGGCGGACACGGCGGCCGGCTGATGGCTGCCATCCTGATCACCCTGATCTTTCTGCTCAGCCTGCCCGGGCTGCGGCAGGCCCGCTGAACGGAAACACGAGAGGATCGACGGATGTCGCAGACCCCCGGCCAGACGGTGCGCGTGCGCCTGGTGTTCGCCGACCAGGGAACCTTTCACGCCGAGACGGTGCACGTGCCCATGGACATGCTGGGCCGCTACGATCGGCTGGTGGACCTGCTGCGCGAGGAGGAGGCGGTCACGCGCCAGCTGTTCGTGGACATGGGACGCCTGGTTTCCGCGTACGTGGAGGGCGACGACGACTGATCCGCCGCCCCGGATCGCCGGGGGATGCACGACGAAGCCCCGCCGCCGGAAGCCCTGGCGGCGGGGCTGTCTGCGTTCCGCGCCTCCGCGGGGGAAAATTCCTCACCCACCATCAAGAACCGTCATATCCTGCCGTTCATCGTGGCTCCTTGTGCATTTGAGGCCGAAACGGCGTCTCACGCGGGAGGGGCGCGGAGAGCGCGGAGGGCGGAGAGCGCGGAGGGTGAAGGACGCGGGAGAACCCATCCTCATCTGTTCTCCGCGTCCTCCGCGCCCTCCGCGTGAGACCCGTAGTAGTACTGTGCGTGCACAGCAGACGGTGGGAATCGGGATCATCATCATCGGCAAAGAGACGCACATCGCCCCTCCTCCGCAAGCGGAGGAGGGGCGATGTGTACCCGGGCGTGCTGGCGCAGCGCGAAGGCTACGGCTGCGCCGGCGCCGTCTGCGGGGCCGGGGCCGGCGCTGAGCCCGCGGCCGGCGCGGCTAGCAGCGCGTCCATCTCGCGGGCGAACTCCTCGAACGGCACGGCGCCCGTCAGCGCCCGCTGGCCGTTGGGCGAGTTCAGGATGAACGTGGGGGTGCCGTTGATGCGCGCCTCGGCGGCCTGCATGGCGTCGCCCACGATGAGCGGCGCGGTACGGTCGTTGGCGGTGCAGTCACGCCAGTCGGCCATGTTCAGCTCCAGCGCCTGCGCGTAGCTGTCGAACCGCTCGCCCGCGTCGGCCTTGCCGGACCACTCGCCCTGCGCGGCGAACAGGCGGTCGTGCATCGGCCAGAACTTGCCCTGCACCCCCGCGCACATGGCGGCCTCGGCGGCCTGGAACGCCTCGCGGTGCGAGGTGAGCGGCAGGTTGATGTACAGCACGCGCGCCCGCCCCGTGCGCACGTACGCGCTGTCCACCTGCTTCCACGTGGTGGCGGCGAAGTCGCGGCAGTACGGGCACTGGAAGTCCGAAAGCTCCACGATGGTCACCCGGGCGCTGTCGCTGCCCTTCATGCGGCCGCGGTTGGCGCGGTCCAGCAGCGAGTCGGGGCTCACGCCGGACCCCTGCGCCGCGCCCTGCGACTGCCCGCAGGCGGTGGTCGCCAGCGTGGCGGTGATCAGCAGGGCCGCGGCGGCCAGCGTGGAAATGCGCATCATCGGTCGTGCGTGCGTGAGGGAAAGGGGAACGCGGCGGATACCTCCCCCCGCGCGGCCGCCGGCACCCCGTGGAGCCGGCCGGGAAGATAGCCGCCGCTCGCGCGGCGGGTCAAATACGGCGCAAGGAAAAGAGAGAGGACGCGAAGAGCTGCGTCCGTTCTCCGCGTCCTCAATCCCTTCCTCCGCGTCCTCCGCGTGATGCTTTTGCGGGTCTGCACAGAAGATTCGGAGGATTTGGTACAGATCCTTTTTCAGGAATCGAGACCCCGCCCGTCCTCCATCACCCGCCGGACCCGCTCCAGCGTCCAGGCTCCCACGTACGCCGGCGGCCACACGCCCCGCCGTGCGTCGTCCGCCAGGCGCTCGGCCTCCGCCAGGGCGCGGGCGGCGGTGGAGGCGTCGATCCACCCCGCGGCCAGGGCGGCGTCGAACTCGTCGCGGTCCAGGATCGCCACGCCGCCCTCCGCATCCATCCACACGTCCAGGAACAGGTCCGTCGTTTCCCAGCGCGCGCCCTCCATCCGCACCGGCGTAAGGGCGTTTGCGTAGATGCCGGTCCACGTGCCGTCGGCCCGGTGAAAGCGTCCCACGTCGTGCCACACGTCGCCGCGGTACGTGAACCAGACGATCGAGGCGCCGGGCTCCAGCACCACCCGCCCATCCACCTCCATCGGCCTCTCCATCCGCGCGGAAGGGAGATACGTGACGACGCAATCGCCGGCGTCATCCACCACCCCCTGCTCGAACACCTGCACGCGGTCCGGCGGGCGGCGGTAGTGGATGGTGACGGCGTCGCGGGCGGCGTAGCGCGGCTCAGGCACCGTCGTGGCGGCCGGCGTGCTCCTGCGCGTCCACCACGGCCAGCGCGGTCAGGTTCAGCACGTCCGCCGCCTCGCTGCCGCGCTGCAGGACGTGGATGGGGTGCGCCATCCCCAGCAGGATGGGGCCAAACGCCTCGGCGCCGCCGATGCGCCACATCAGCTTGTAGGCGATGTTCGCCGCGTCCAGGTTGGGAAAGATCAGCACGTTGGGGCGGTTGCGCAGGGTGCTGAACGGGTAGCTCTCGCGCCGGAAGTCGTCCAGCACGGCGGTGTCGGCCTGCAGCTCGCCGTCCACCTCCAGCTCCGGGGCGCGCTGCTTTACCAGCTCCGTGGCCCGGCGCACCTTGTCGCTCTGCGGACTGCGCACCGAGCCGAAGTTGCTGAACGAGAGCATCCCCACCCGCGGCACCAGCCCCAGCCGCTTCACGAAGTCCGCCGCCAGCAGCGCCACGTCGGCCAGCGTGTCGGCGTCGGGGTCGATGTTGACGGTGGTGTCGGCAAAGAACATCGTATCGTGCTCCAGCACCATCATGTACAGCCCCGCCACCCGCCGCACCCCCGGCGCCGTGCCGATGGTTTCGAGGGCGGGGCGGATGGTCTCGGGGTAGTGCATGTCCTCGCCCGCCAGCAGCCCGTCGGCGTCGCCTTCCAGCACCATCATGTTGCCGTAGAACACGGGCTCGCGCATCCGCTCGCGCGCCTGCGCCAGGGTCACGCCCTTGCGCTGGCGGCGGCGGTAGAACGCCTGCGCGTACGCTTCCCGGCGCCCGTCGTCGTCCCACGGGTCCACGATCTCCGCCCCGTCGATGGAGACGCCCAGCATCTCCGCCCGCCGCCGGACCAGCTCCGGCCGGCCCAGGAGGATGGGGCGCGCGATCCCCTCAGCCAGCACCAGGGCGCAGGCGCGGATGATCCGGTCGTTCTCGCCCTCGGGGTACACGATGCGGCGCGGGTCCTGGCGCGCGCGGCGCATGATGTCGCGCATCACCTCGCGGCCGCGGCCCAGGCGGGCGATGAGCTCGGCCCGGTAGTGCTCCAGGTCGATCCGGACCCGCGCCACGCCCGTCTCCATCGCCGCCTGGGCAACGGCGGGGGCCACCCACAACATGATGCGCGGGTCGAACGGCTTGGGGATCAGGTAGTCGGCGCCGAAGCGGAAGCGCTCGTTGCCGTAGGCCTTTTCCACCGACTCCGGCACGTCCAGCCGCGCCAGCTCGGCCAGGGCGCGCGTGGCGGCCATCTTCATCTCGTCGTTGATGGCGCGCGCCCGCACGTCCAGCGCGCCGCGAAAGATGAAGGGGAAGCCGAGGACGTTGTTGATCTGGTTGGGATAGTCCGTCCGCCCGGTGGCCACCATGGCGTCGGGGCGCACCGCCAGCACGTCTTCGGGCAGGATCTCGGGATCGGGGTTGGCGAGGGCGAACACGATGGGCGCCTCGGCCATGTCCGCCACCATCTCCCGCGTGACCGCGCCGGCGACGGAGAGCCCGACGAACAGGTCCGCGCCGCGCATGGCGTCGTGCAGCGTGTGCAGGTCGCGCTCGGTCGCGAAGCGCGCCTTGTACGGGTCCAAGTCGCCCCGGTCGGCGCGGATGACGCCCTTGCTGTCGGTCATCACGATGTTCTCGCGGCGCACCCCCAGCGAGATGTACAGCTCCGCCGTGGCGATGGCCGCCGCCCCGGCGCCGGAGAACACCACCTTCAGGCCGTCGATCTTCTTTCCGCTGATCTCCAGCGCGTTGAGCAGCGCCGCGCCGCTGATCACCGCCGTCCCGTGCTGGTCGTCGTGAAAGACGGGGATCTCCAGCCGGCGCTTGAGCTCCTGTTCGATGTAGAAGCACTCCGGCGCGCCGATGTCTTCCAGGTTGATGCCGCCCACCGTGGGCTCCAGCATCTCGCAGAAGCGGATCACGTCGTCGGCGTTCTTGCTGGCCACCTCGATGTCGAACACGTCGATGTCGGCAAAGCGCTTGAAGAGCACGCCCTTTCCCTCCATCACCGGCTTTGCGGCCAGCGGGCCGATGTCGCCCAGCCCCAGCACGGCGGTGCCGTTGGACACCACGGCCACCAGGTTGCCGCGC
>JAHWJJ010000405.1 GCA_019348475.1 Gemmatimonadota bacterium
GCGCGCGCAGCCGCCGGGCGCGGCGGGGGCGCGGGGCCTCCCCGTCGCGGGACGGATCCGCGGCCACGTCCACCTCCTCCATCCCCCACTCCTCCGCGGCGGCCGGGGCGGCCGTCAGCGGGGCAGAAAAGGGGTCCGCGGCGCCCGGCTCGAAGGCGGAGCGGGCGCGGGGAGCCACCGCGGGCTCCGGGGACAGGTGCCGCTCCACCAGGGCGGCCAGGTAGCCGGCCGTCATGCGCCCACCAGCTCCAGGTACCGCCCGCGCCGGCGCGGCCCCAGAGAAAGGATCTGCCGCTCGCTCCACCCGTAGCGGCTGGCCAGCACGTGCACCTCTGCCGTCACCCGGCGGGCCCACGCGTCCAGCTCGCGCCACAGGAACGCCACGATGTCGAACGGCGCCTCCCACCCGTGGGCGCACGCCGGGCACGCCAGCGACAGCCGCACCTGCGATCCCAGGTCGGCGCGCGCCATCTCCTCGTCCACCGCCTCCAGGACCGCGGCCGGCAGGGCGCCCGGGTCCGCGGGGCGCCCGCGGCGCGTGGCCGAAACCACGCACCGGCGCAGCAGCGCGCCCGCCCGGTCCGCCGCCGGCCCGCCCTCGGTGACGCGCAGCAGGTCCTGCGTGGTGGGGAGGCGCACCTCTACCTCCCACCCGCCCCGCGCCACCCGCAGCGGTTCGTCCGCCGGCGGCGGGCTCCCCTCCAGCACCTCCCCGGCGGAGAGGGCGAACTCCAGCCGCTCGCCGCAGGCGGGGCAGCCGGCGATGCACGCCAGCGCGTCGCCAAAGAGCGCGCGGCGCAGGCGGAACAGGTGCCGGTCGCGGCGCCCCACCGGCTGGGCGGCCAGCGCGGCCGCACCGGCACCGGGCAGGGCCAGCGACAGCAGCAGCAGCGCGCGGCGCGCGGCAGACGCGGCGGCGCCGCGCTCCCACGCATCCAGCAGCCGCGCCTCGGCGGGGGCGCGCGGGGGGCTCACGGCGCGGGCGGCTCCTCGAAGGTGCCCTCGGTGGGCTCGGCGACGTCGTAGTCGCGCTCCCACCCCTCGTTCTCCAGCTTGATGGTCTGGATGAGCACCGCGTTGGCGTTGGCGTCCAGGTCGCCCGCCGCCTGGTATTCGGAGACCCAGCAGCGGTACACCTTGTACGCCAGCGCCAGCTGGCCGGCCTCGTTGTAGACCTCGATCACGATGTTCTTGCGGAAGTCCTTGAGGCTGACCTCCTGCCCCCCCGCGTCGTAGTTCCACACCTTGTTGGCCCACCGCTCGAACTCGGTGTCGTGCGTCACGCCGCGCTCCAGCGTGATCGGCTCGTACTTGGTGCGCCCGGGCGACTTGCGGCTGCTGCTGGGGTCGCCGCCCTCGCGGTGCTCCACCACCTCGGTGGTGCGCTTGAGCGCGCCCACCTTGCTGATGCCCGCCACGTAGCGGCCGTCCCACCGCACCTTGAACTTGAAGTTCTTGTATGGATCGAAACGCTCCACGTTCACGCTGAACTGGGGCATGGCGTCCTCCTCAGGTGTCGAGCTGCCCAGCGATCTGCTGGAGCGTGATGATGACGAACTCGGCGGGCTTCAGGGGCGCGAAGCCCACCACCACGTTCACGATCCCCCTGTCCACGTCGGCCGGGGTGGTGGTCTCGCGGTCGCACTTGACGAAGTACGCGTCGCGCGGCGACCCGCCGGCGAACGCACCCTGGCGATACAGGCTGTGCATGAACGAGCCGACGTTCAGGCGGATCTGGCTCCACAGCGGCTCGTCGTTGGGCTCGAACACCACCCACTGCGTTCCCCGGTACAGGCTCTCCTCGATGAACAGCGCCAGCCGCCGCACCGGCAGGTACTTCCATTCGTCGGCCAGGCGGTCGTCGCCGCGCAGGGTGCGCGCGCCCCACACCACCCGCCCCGCGGCGGGAAAGCTGCGCAGGCAGTTGATCCCCAGCGGGTTCAACTCGCCGTTCTCGGCGTCGGTCAGCTTTACCGTGAGTCCCGCGACCCCGGACATGGTGGCCTCCTGCCCCGCGGGCGCCTTCCAGACGCCGCGGCTCACGTCGGTGCGGGCGATCACCCCCGCCACCGTCCCCGACGGCGCGAACGCCTCCAGCCGGTTCTGGTGCAGCGGGTTGGGCTTGAGCACGCGCGGAAAGTAGAACGCGGCGTTCTTGCTCTTCGTCAGCCCCGCCACCGCCGCCTTGGCGTCTTCCTTGTCGTCGGCGTCGGCGGGCGGGTCCACCAGCAGGATAGCGCGGCGGCGCTCCACGTACGCCATGGCCGCCTCGATCACCGCGCCGCCCACGTCGTCGTCGGGCGCGTAGGGAGGGATGACCAGCAGGTTGAACAGGTCGGTGCGTTCCAGGGCGTAGATCCCCGTCTTGTCGCCCTCGCTCCCCTCCACCTCTTCGTCCGTGATGGCCGCGCCGTGCCCGCCCGCCGCGGCCGCGGCCACCCCGGTGGAGGTGTCGTCGTCGGTCCAGATCGTCTCGCCGGCGGCGGGCGCGGCCTGGTGGGCATCGGGGCGGTCGGCGGCGCTGTGGCCGGTCACCGTCACCAGGCGGCTCTGGGCGTTCACCAGCGCCTTTACCTGCCGCGGCCCCTCCACCACGGTGACGTTGCGATACTCCTCCGTCTCGCCCGTGGCCACGTCGTGCACCAGCAGGTTGAAGAAGGCGTCCTCGTCCAGCCCGTACCGGGCGGCCAGCGCCGCGGCGATGGCGGCGTCGGGGTGCTCCACGCGCACCCGCAGCGAACTCCCCCATTCTCCGGGCGACGCGGCCTTCAGGGCCAGGGTGCCCGCGGAAAGCGAGGCGACGCCGTCCTCCCCGCCGTCCTCGCGGTACACGCGCACCACCACCCCCTGGCCGCCGCCGCTGGCGAAGAAGTCGCGCACTGCGAACCCCAGCCCGCTGTCCTGCCACAGGCCGCCGAACACGCGCTCGAAGTCGGCGAAGCTGTTGATGGGCACGGGTTCGTTCACCGGCCCGCGCAGGGCGCGCCCCACGAAGGCCGCGATGGAGGTGGCGACGCCGGTGATGGTGCGCACACCGCTGGGTACTTCCTGGATGTACACACCCGGATACGAGACTGTGACGGGCATGGGCTCACCCCCGTGGCGTGGAGTGGTGTGGACGTGCGGGGCCCGTGCGCGGGGCGCGGGCGGCGGGGCGGTTCGCCGCCGGCCGCGTGGGCGGGGGCGGGCGGCAGTTCGGCTGCTATGGACGACAGGCCGCGTGCGGCCGTGGGGCGGAAGCGGCGGACGCGGGGCCCGCGCGTAGCCGGCAAGCGGCGGGGTGTGGCAGCAAGATCACGCCATTCCACCGTTGCGCGCCGTCCCCTGCTCGGGCCCTCTGACCCGCGGCCGTGGCGGCGGACGGCCAGCCCGGGCAAGCCGGGTGCCTGAATCCATCTGTTTTGTGGCGGACTCCGGATGTCGTTTTGCACGAATCGCTTGCGCCGGAACGAGGCGGATTCAGTCCTTCCGCAGAGTCCGGGGAGGTGGGAAGCGCGCGGGACACGTGGGGCGTCGGTGACCCCAGAGGCGCGCCCTCCCGCGGGGCCGGCGCGGTGTCAAGAGTTTTCTCGGCGAGAGTTGTTGGTGAACGGGTGAACGGGTGAAGGGGTGAAGGGTGAAGGGGGCCGGTAACGGCGGAGGCTCGGCCGTGGCTGCCGTCGCGTGGGCTGCCGCGCGTGCGGGAACCGAGGCGGAGGATGGTGTGACCGTGCCGGAACGGCGCCGTTGCGATAGGTTTACGCGATTCCGGAAATCCCAGTTCAACGCACTGCGATGCGCCTCCGTATTGTCCTCGTCTTTGCCGCCTGCGCGGCCGTGCTGCCGGTTTCCCTTGCGGCGCAGGCCGCGCGCGTGCAGGTCACCGTCCGCGGGGACCACGACGTGCCGGTGCCCGGCGCGCGGGTACGGCTGGGCAGCGTGCAGGCCAGCAGCGACAGCGCGGGGCGCGCGCTGCTCCAGGCGGCGCCGGGATCGTACCGCCTGCAGGTGACCCGGGCGGGGTACCGGGCGCAGTCGCGCGCGGTCACCCTCCGCGGCGACACCGCCTTCACCGTCCACCTCCATGCGCTGGCGGTGGAAGACGAGCACGACGCGGGGGAGCTGGAGGCGGTGGTGGTGACCGCCACGCGCAGCGAGCAGCGCATCGAGGACGCCCCCGTGCGCGTGGAGGTGCTGGCGCGCGAGGAGGTGGAGGAAAAGATGATGATGACGCCCGGCGACGTGGCGATGATGCTCAACGAGACCGGGGGCCTGCGCGTGCAGACCACCTCGCCCTCGCTGGGCGGCGCCGGCGTGCGGGTGCAGGGGCTGCGCGGGCGGTATACGCAGATCCTCTCCGACGGGCTGCCGCTGTACGGCGGCCAGAGCGGCGCGCTGGGGCTGCTGCAGATCCCGCCGATGGACCTGGG
>JAHWJJ010000406.1 GCA_019348475.1 Gemmatimonadota bacterium
ACAGGGCGGCCCGCCCGCCGCCGTTCCCGGCCCCACCGAGCGCCCCGGCCGTGGGCGCGGCCGCGGCAGCAACCCCTGACGCCCGCCGCCAACGCGGAACGACGAACGCCGCCCACCGGGCGGCGTTCGTCGTTTCTCCGGCAACCCCCAAGAGCATCACGCGGAGGACGCGGTCCAGAGTGCGGAGCTCTGTTGATTCGGGGTGATACAGATTGTTTCCTCCCTTCCCCTACCGATCCCCCGCGTCGCGGTGGCGGATGTCGTGGAGCAGGATGTCGAGCACCAGCATGAGCCCCAGCGCGGCGGCGAGAAGAAAGAAGATCATCGCCACGCCGGGGTAGCCGAAGAGGGTGAACGGGGTGGAGATGCGCATCATCATCGCCGCGCCGATGATGAGCGCGGCCAGCACGATGCCCATGGAGATGCGGTTGGACATCTTCTGCATCCCGTCCAGCAGCCAGGCGTCTTCCACCACCCGCACGCGCACCTCCAGCCCGTCTTCGGTCACCGCCTCCAGCGCCCGGTTGATGCGGCCGGGAAGCTTCTGCACCAGCTCGTTCATCTCGAGCAGGTTGGCGAACATGCGCCCGGGCGACGCGTTCTTCAGCATCTGCCGCCGCATCAGGTCCGAGGCGTTGCGGCGGATGGCGGCGTTGGGGTCGAACTCGGGGTCCAGCGTGCGCCCCACCTGGTCCAGCGCCAGCAGCGCGCGCCCCAGCATCGACATCTCCACCGGCAGGCGGATGCCGTTCTCCGCCGCGCTGCGGGTGACCTCCAGCATCACCCGCCCCACCTGGATGTCCTGCGCGTTGCTGGCGGCGGCGAATTCGGAGACCAGCGCCTTTACGTCGGCCGTGAACCGGGCCTCATCGAAGTGCACGCGCTCCTCGCCGGCGCCGATGGTGGCCTCGGCCGCCTCTTCGCCGCGGCCGTCGCTGATGGCCAGCACCATCCGCAGCAGGTGCTGCTGCAGGTCTGGGGTCAGCGTGCCCACCATCCCCACGTCCAGCAGCGCCAGCCGGCCGTCGTCGGTGAGAAAGACGTTGCCGGGGTGCGGGTCGCCGTGAAAGAAGCCGTCCACCAGGATCTGCTTGAGGTACGCGCTGAACAGCTCCTCGGCCAGCGCGCGCCCGTCCACCTCCATCCGCGCCAGCGGGCTCAGGCTGGTGATCTTGCGCCCGCGGACGTACTCCATGGTCAGCACGCGGCCGGTGCTGTAGTCCTCTACCGGCCGCGGGACGATGATGCGCTGGTACTCGGCCAGGTTGGCGTCCAGCGTGGCCATGTTGCGGGCCTCGCGCGCGTAGTCCAGCTCCGAAAGCAGCGTACGGCGGAACTCCTCCAGCACCCGCGCGGGCTCGTACTTGCGCCCCTGCTTCGTGTGGCGGTCCATGAAGTCGACCACCTCGCCCAGCGCGTCCAGGTCCTTTACGATCTGCTCGCGGATCCCCGGGCGCTGCACCTTGACCGCCACGGTGCGGCCGCCGCGCAGCACCGCGCGGTGCACCTGCCCCAGCGACGCCGCCGCGATGGGGGTGCGGTCGAACTCGTCGAACGCCTTGCTCACGCGCACGCCCAGCTCTTCGCTCACCATGCGCTCCGCCTCTTCGCCGTCGAACGGCTCCACGCGGTCCTGCAGGCGGGTGAGCGCGTCGGCGTAGGCGCGGGGGATGATGTCGGGGCGGGTGGAGAGCAGCTGGCCCAGCTTGATGAAAGTGGGCCCCATCTGCTCCAGGTCGGCTGTGAGCTGCTCGGCCTCGGCCGGCTGGCCTTCGGCGGGCTCGGCGCCTTCTTCCAGGGCGCCTTCCAGCCCGGCGCTGCGCACCAGGTCGCTGCGGCCGTACCGCATCATCAGGCGCGCGAGGTCGCGGTAGCGCTTCAGGTGCTCGGGGCGCAGCGAGATGCCCATGCGGTGTCGTCGCAGTTGCGGATGGTGTGGATGTACGGCGTTTTCGCGCGCCACGAGCGCAGAAAGCGTGCGCGGGCCACGCGGCGCCGATCCGCAGCCGGCGCCGCGGGTGCGGAGATCCTCCCACACGACCCGGCATGCCGGCGCTCCATCCCCGCCGCCCGGCGGCCTTGCTGGCCGGCGGATGGCTCCGTATCCTGCCGCGTTCCGTCGACGACCCCCTCACACCCGTGCCGACACCATGGCTGACGATCGCGACCTGGAAAGGGTCTACTCGCGCAAGCAGTTCGCGGCCAAGCTGCGCCGCCTGGCCGATTCCATCGAGACGGAAAAGGCGTTCACCATCCAGGTTGCCGGCGAGCGCCTGAAGATTCCCGCGGACGCCGAGTTCAACGTGGAGCACGAGCGCAGCGGCGACACCGAGGAGCTGGAGTTCCAGCTCCGCTGGAACCGCACGGCGGAGTAGGGTCGCCCGGCCCCGCGCGCCTGGCGAGGTTCACGCCGGCACGATCGCGCGGCTGGATGCACGGAGCGGGGACGCGGCCCGCGCGAGCGGTTGAAGCCCCGTTTTGCGAGGAACGAGCAAAGACGGGGCTTGTGGCATTCCCAGCCGCGGGTTTCAACCCGCGGTCGGGGGCGCCACGACGGCGGGTGCACGACGGCGCGGCCCGCGGTGCCGGGTGTCCGCGGCGGCCGTCGGCCGGCGGGGGCGCGGCACGCGGAGACGCGGGTTTTAACTCCGATTGCGCCCGCGGCGGCGACGCCATCCATCGACGCCGCGGCGCCGGTCCACCTACGGCGCGGGTTCCGGGGCCACCAGCCACGCCATGTGCTTGAGCTCGGGCTCGATCAGGCGCTCCCACGCCAGGCGCACGGCCGCGGGAGATCCGGGAAGGGAGAAGACGATGCGGCCGCGGTACGTACCCGCCGTGGCGCGGGAGAGCATGGCGGCGGCGCCCACCTGCTCCCAGCTGAGCATGCGGAACAGCTCGCCGAATCCGGGGATCGGCTTCTCCAGGTGCCGCACCAGCACGTCGAAGGTGGTGTCGCGCGGCGCGATGCCGGTGCCGCCGTTGAACACGATGACCCGCGCCGGACCGAACGCCATCGCCCGCAGCGCCGCCTCCACCTCCGCGGGCTCGTCGCGGATCAGCCGGTAGCCCTCCACCTGGTGCCCCGCGGCCTCGATGGCGGTGCGCAGCCAGATGCCGTTGGTGTCCGTATCCTCCGTCCGCGAATCGCTCACGGTCACGACCGCCACCGGCACGGGCCCGCGCTCCGCCTCCGCCGCCCGGTGGTGCCGCTCGCTGCTGTCCGTCGTCATCCATCCCTCACTTGCTCCAGGTTGGCCGATGGAGCGCACAGAGTGCGGCGGCGGAACCGCCCGGCGCAATCCCCGGCTGCACGCCCTTTTACGAGCAACGAGCCTGCTTGCCGGATTCCCGTCCGTCTCGCGCTGTCCTACTTTCGTACTCTCGCACGCGCCTTAGATTGGTCAGACGCCCTGCACGCGCGAGGCCGATCCATGAAGAACGCATTCCACACCGCCGCAAGCCGGCTGGCCGGGACCACGCAGATCCGGGCGGCGGGGTGCCGGGCGCACGGCCGCGTACCCGCCGGCCCGGCGTTGTGACGGCCGCCGCGGCGGGACCGGGGGGGATGGAGAACGGCGGCGCGCGCCCGCCCGCCGCCGCACGCCGCCGCCGCCGCGTCCACTGGAAGAAGGTGGGGCTGGCGGCGGTGATGCTGGGGGCGCTGATCGCGTTCGCCACGCAGGGCGGCCGGCTGGACTTCGAGACGGTGAAGGCGCACCGCGCGGAGCTGCTGGCCTTTACGCACCGCCACTACGCGGCCATGCTGATCGGCGCCACGCTGGCGTACACCCTGGCGACCGCCATCAGCTTTCCCGCCGGCGTGCTGCTCACGCTGACCATGGGGCTGCTCTTCGGGCGGTGGGTGGGGACGGCGGCGGTGGTGCTGGCGGCGTCCGTCGGCGCCACGCTCGCGTTCCTGGCGGCGCGCTACCTGTTCGCGGACGCGGTGCGCCGGCGGATGGGTCCGCGGCTGCAGCGGCTGGCGCGCGGGTTCGAGCGCGACGCGTTCAACTACATCCTGTTCGTGCGCCTGGTCCCCGTCTTTCCCTTCTGGCTGATGAACCTGGTGCCCGCCTTTACCCCGGTGAGCGCGCGCACCTTCTTCGTGGCGACGGCCATCGGCATTCTGCCGGGGACCTTCGTCTTCGTGAACCTGGGCGAGTCGCTGGGGCGCATCGAGTCGCCGCGCGACCTGGTGGGGCCGGGCACCCTGGTGGCGCTGGCGCTGCTGGGGGTGCTGAGCCTGCTTCCCATCGCCTTCAAGAAGCTGCGCACCCGCAGAAAGACACGCAGATGGCCGACCTGAACCTGGAGCGCGTCCCCCGCCACATGCACCCGCTGGCGCTGGGCGGCGTGGCGCTGGCGCTGCTGGCCCTGCTGATGCTGGCCGCCACCGGCCCCG
>JAHWJJ010000407.1 GCA_019348475.1 Gemmatimonadota bacterium
CCTCTCCCCCACGCAGTTTGTGGGGGAGAGGCCGGGAGAGGGGGGCGCCGGCGGCGGCAGGAAGTTCTGCAACGTGCGACGAGGGCGGCGCCCCATGCAGTTCCGCCCTGTCCGCGAGGCACGAGCGGGGAGGGGCCGGGGGAGGGGCCCGCGCGGACGCGGCGCGAGGCGTGTGTGAACGGTTTTCCGTCGGCCCTGGAACGGGCCGTGGATCGTAAAGCGAGACGAATGGTTTTTCAGAACCTGCGCGAGTTCCTGCGGTACCTGGACCGCACCGGCCAGCTGGTGCGCGTGCGCGAGCCGGTGTCGGTGGACCTGGAGATGGCCGAGATCGCCGACCGCACGATGAAGCTGCCGGGTGGCGGGCCCGCACTCTTTTTTGAGCGGCCGGTGCTGATGGACGGGTCCGAGAGCGAGATCCCCGTCGCCATCAACGTGTTCGGCAGCTGGCGGCGCATGGCGGCCGCGCTGGGAGTGGAAGATGTGGAAGAGCACGCGCGGCGCATCGCGGAGCTCATCAAGCCCGAGGTGCCCAAGGGGCTCAAGGGGAAGCTGGCCATGCTCCCCAAGCTGTACGAGCTCACCAGGGTGCCGCCGCGGCCGTTCAAGGGTAAGCCGCCGTGCCAGCAGGTGGTGCTGCGCGAGGGCGAGTTCGACCTGACGAAGCTGCCGGTGCTGAAGACCTGGCCCGACGACGGCGGGCCGTTCATCACCCTGCCGATGGTGGTTACGTCGGACCCGGTGACGGGGGGGCAGAACATCGGCATGTACCGCATGCAGGTGTTCGGGCCCACCACCACGGGGATGCACTGGCAGCAGCACAAGGGCGGCGCGGCGCACTACCGCGCGTGGAAGCGCGGGCCCGGCGGGCGGATGCCCGTGGTCGTGGCCATCGGCGGGGACCCGGCGACCATGTACACGCCCAGCGCGCCGCTGCCGCCCGGGATCGACGAGTTCCTGTTCGGCGGATTCCTGCGCCGCGAGCCGGTGTACACGTGCCAGGCGCTCACCTGCGACCTGACGATCCCGGCGCAGGCGGAGATGGTGCTGGAAGGGTACGTGGATACGGACGAGGAGCTGGCGATCGAGGGGCCCTTTGGCGACCACACGGGGTTCTACACGCTGGAGGACCCGTACCCCGTGTTCCACGTGACCACGGTGACCATGCGCGAGGACCCGGTGTATCCGGCCACGCTGGTCGGCCGGCCGCCGGTGGAGGACGTGTACCTGGGCGGCGCCACGGAGCGCATCTTCCTTCCCCTGGCGCGGCTGACCATGCCGGAGATCGTGGACTACCACATGCCCCCGGAGGGCGTGTTCCACAACCTGGTGTTCGTCAGCATCCGCAAGGAGTACCCGGGCCACGCCTACAAGGTGATGCACGGCCTGTGGGGGATGGGGCTGATGTCACTGGCCAAGGTGATCGTGGTGGTGGACGAGGGGATCGACGTGCGCAACGTTCAGGAGGCGTGGTGGTACGCGCTGGGGAACATCGATCCACAGCGTGACGTGGAGTTCACCCGCGGCCCCGTCGACGACCTGGACCACGCATCGCAGATCCCGTCGTTCGGCAGCAAGATGGGGATCGACGGGACCAGGAAGTGGGCCGCCGAAGGCTTCACGCGCCGCTGGCCCGAGATGATCGAGATGGCGCCCGACGTAAAGGCGGCGATCGACAAGCTGTGGCCGCGGCTGGGTATTCGCGCGAGCGACTGAGGAGGGCTGGCCCGAACCGATGATCATCTCGCCGGCGCCGCTCGGGGTGATGGCCGTGGAGCCGTCGCTGTTCACCATCTGGGTGTTGGCGGCGGGCTTTGGCGCGCTCGGCTTCTGGTCCGGGCGCCGCTGGATCTGGCCGGGGATCGTGGTCCTCGCGTGGATCCTCATTTCACTCAGGGGAGCCCACGAGGCGTTGACGGACCCGGTCTCCCGGCCAGCGATCCTGCGGGAGGAGGGCATGCGCTACGTGACGGAGTCGTATCTGGCGCACGCGATCAGCATTGCCGCCACCGTCGTGGGGCTAGCCTGGGGCGTCGGGCGCTGGTGGCGGCGGAGAGATGCCTCGCGTGAATGAATGGTGCTCGATGCGGTGCCGGTGAACCGGAGGATTTGCCGCGCGAGACGCTGAGCATCGAGGTTGCGAGATGAAGCTGAACCTGCCGAACGACCAGATCGCGGAGTTCTGCCGCAGGTGGAACGTGACCGAGTTCGCCCTGTTCGGTTCCGTGCTGCGCGACGACTTCCGGGCCGACAGCGACGTGGACGTGCTGGTGACGTTTGCGTCCCCGGAGCTGACGCCGTCGCTGTTCGAGCATGTCGACATGCAGGACGAGCTGGAGGCGATGTTCGGGCGCAAGGTGGACGTGGTGAATCGGCATGGTGTGGAACGGAGCCCCAACCCGTTCCGCAACCGGGCGGTGCTGGCATCCGCGCGACGCATCTACCCGGCGGAGCCGCCGAGCGGCATCCCGACGGAGTGCCGTCGCGTCGACCGTGATCCCGGGCTGCTGTACGACATGTTGTTGGCCGCCCGGGATGCCGGAGCGTTCTCGGCAGGGACCACGGAGGACGAGTTCGAGCGGAACGAGCTTGCCATCGCCGCCATGAGCCAGCGTCCTGGGCGAACTCGGCCGCTCGGCGGGTAAGGTTTCGGCGGACGTGCGGGAGCGATGCCCCGGAATTCCGTGGAGCGAGATGGCAGAGTTCGCTCACGAGTATCGGGACGTCCGTGACGATGAGGTATGGCGGCACGCGCAGGACGCCGTGCGGGTGATCCCGTTCCTGGAGCCACTCATTCCGCCGGTGGAGGACGAGGAAAGCCACGAGGAGAAGTGACGACACATAGACTGGAAGGGCAGCACATCGCGGGGCGGGGCAGGCTGGCGGACTACGCCAACCTGGTAAAGCTGCCGCACACCGTGTTCGCCATGCCGTTCGCCCTGGTGGGCGCCACGCTGGCCTCGTACCGGTATCCGGTGCGGGCGATGGACGTGCTGCTGATCCTGGTGGCGTTCACCGCGGCGCGGTTCGCGGCGATGGGGTTCAACCGCATCGTGGACCGGGGCATCGACGCCAAGAACCCGCGCACGCAGATGCGCGAGATCCCCGCGGGCAAGCTGAGCGTAGGCGAGGCGACGGCGTCCGTCATCATCGCCAGCATCGTATTCTTTGCCTGCGCGGCGCTGCTGAACCGGCTGTGCCTGCTGCTGGCGCCGTTCGCGCTGGGGTGGGTGCTGTTCTACTCCTATACCAAGCGCTTCACCCGCTACGCGCACCTGGTGCTGGGGTTCGCGCTGGCGATCGCGCCCGTGGGGGCGTACCTGGCCATCGCGGGGGAGTGGAGCCGGCCGGCGGGCGCGCTGCTGGTGCTGGCGGGGGGCGTGCTGTGCTGGGTGGCCGGGTTCGACATCCTGTACTCGCTGCAGGACATCGACTTCGACCGGCGCGAGGGGCTGCACTCCATTCCCGCGGCGCTCGGCGCCCGGCGGGCGCTGGCGTTCTCGCGCGTGCTGCACGTGCTTTCCGCGGCGCAGTTCATCGCGCTGGGGGTGCTGCTGCCGGAGCTGGGGCCGGCGTACTTCGTGGCGGCGGGGATCGTGGCGGGGGTGCTGGCGTACGAGCAGAGCCTGGTGAAGGCGGACGACCTGTCCCGCATCGACGCCGCGTTCTTTACGCTGAACGGCATCATCTCCGTCGTCTTCTTTCTGATCGTGCTGGGGGAAAGGCTGCTCGCGTGAGAGTTTCGCCCGGCGCGCCGGTCACGTTCGGCATCACGGGGGCGTCGGGCGCGCCGTACGCCGTGCGGCTGCTGCGCGCGCTGAACGACGGCGGCACGCCGGTGCGGCTGATCGTGAGCGGATACGGGCTGCGGCTGCTGGCGGAGGAGTCCGGCATCGACGGAATCGAGGCCCTGCGCGCGGCGACCGGTGACTGGTCGCGCGTGGCACTGTACGATTCGCTGGACCGCGGCGCCACGCCGGCCAGCGGCTCAGCGCCCTCCGCCGGCATGGTGGTGTGCCCGTGCTCCATGGGGACGCTGGCGTCCATCGCCGCCGGCACCTCGCGCAACCTCGTGGAGCGCGCGGCGGACGTGGCGCTCAAGGAGCGCCGCCCCCTGATCCTGGTCCCCCGCGAGACGCCGCTGTCGCTGGTCCACCTGGAGAACATGACCCGGCTGACGCGCGCCGGCGCGACGATCCTGCCCGCGGCGCCGGGGTTCTATCACCGGCCGAAGTCCATCGAGGACATGGTGGATTTCGTCGTCGCGCGCGTTCTGGATCACCTGGGGGTGGAGCACGTGGTCGGGAAGCGGTGGAAGAGCGGCGAAACGGAGAGGGAGTAGGGAATAGGGAATAGGGAATAGGGAATAGGGAATAGGGAATAGGGAATA
>JAHWJJ010000408.1 GCA_019348475.1 Gemmatimonadota bacterium
ACTGGGCACTGGGCACTGGGCACTGGGCACTGGGCACTGGGCACTGGGCACTCGGTACTGGGCACTCGGTACTGGGCACTGGGCACTGGGCACCCGGCCCCGCCGCTACACGTTCTCCACCAGCAGCTGCACGCCCAGCACGGTGAAGACCGCGGCGAACACCATCGCCAGGGTGCGCGGGTTCATGCGCCGGTTCAGCTCCGCCCCCCACCCCACCGAAAGCACCGTGCCGGCCGTGAGCACCGCCGCCGCCGCGAAGTCCACGTACCCGGCGCTCAAGCCGGGCCGCAGGGGCGCGGGGGGCGCCGCCAGCATGTACGCCAGCGCGCCGCCCAGGCTGGTGAGCGTGATGATGGCGAGCGAGGTGGCTGCCACCCGCCGCAGGTCGATGCCCACCACCTGCAGCAGCAGGGGAATCGACACCAGGCCGCCCCCCACCCCCAGCAGCGCGGAGAAGAAGCCGACCGCCGCGCCCACCCCCAGCGTCACGGGGAGCGACAGCCGCAGCGGCCGCTCCGGCGCGCCCTCCGCGCGCGGCCTGGGCGGCCGGAGCACGTGGGCCGCGTTCCACAGCAGGAACCCGGCAAAGATCAGGCGAAGCCACCGCGGCTCCACCTGCACCGCGAAGCGCGAGGCCAGCGCCGCCGCCACCGCCGCCGCCGCGCCGATGGGCCACACCGCGCGCCACACCACCAGCCCGCGGCGGTGGTACGCCCACGCCCCGCGCACCGAGGTGGGCAGAATGACGAACAGGCTGGTCGCGTGCGCCGCCACCGTCGCCACGTCGGGCGGGGGGGCCACGCCGGACCAGCCGGGACGCGCATAAAAGAAGTAGAGGAAGGGCACCATCAGCACCCCTCCTCCAACCCCCACCAGCCCCGAAAGGAGCCCGGCGAGCAGACCGGCGGCGAATACCGCCAGGACCGGCGCAGCGCCCATCAGCGCCGGCTGGGCGTCTCCTGCGCCGCGGCGGGCGCCTGCTGCGCCGCGCGCAGCAGCGCCTTGGTGTCGGGCGCCTGCTGAAGCAGCCGGATCGCCTCCTGCAGCACCCGGTCGGTGGGGTCGTCACGCCGCACCGCCACCGGCGGGCCGAACTTGCTGCGCGCGATCTCGTCGATCAGCTGCGCGTCGATGAAACGCTGGGCGCCCTGGAACTGCTCCCAGGTCACGTCCACCCCGTTGGCCCGCAGCCGCTCGAAGAAGCCGCGGCGCATCTGGGGGGTCACCTGGAAGTCGGGGCGCAGCTCGGGGTGGGCGCGCTCGTAGGCCACCGCGTAGCCGAACAGCGCGTCCTGGAACTTGGCCGCGTTGCGCGACGCCGCCCGGAAGAACTCCTTCTCCGCCTGCGTGGCCGTGTCCTGCCGCACGATCAGGTCGGGGACGATGCCGCCGCCGCCAAAGACGGTGCGGCCGCTGTCCGTGCGGTAGGGAACGCGCCTGGTGGTGTCCTGCGTCACCGGGGTGCCGTCGGCCCCCAGCACGGGCGGGTCCTCTTCCACCCGCGCGTCCTTGCCCGCAGCGACGTCCTTCTGGATGGAGCGGCCCACCGGCGTGTACCACTTGGCCGTCGTCATCTTGAGGAAGTTGCCGCCGGAAAGGGGGAACAGCGACTGCACGGACCCCTTGCCGTACGTGGTGGTGCCCAGCACCACCGCGCGGTCGTGGTCCTGCAGCGCGCCGGCCACGATCTCGGCCGCGCTGGCGCTGTAGCCGTCCACCAGCACCGCCACCTTCAGCCCCTCGTACGTCTCCGCCGTGCGGGCGCGGTACGTCTCGCTTTCGCGCGGGTCGCGGGCGCGGGTCTCCACCACCGCGTCGCCGCGGGGAAGGAAGAGGTCCGACACGTTCACCCCTTCGTCCAGCAGGCCGCCGGGGTTGGCGCGCAGGTCCAGCACCAGCGAGGTGGCGCCCTGCGCGCGCAGGCTGTCGATGGCGGCGCGCAGCTCCTGGGTGCTGGTCTGGCTGAAGACGATCAGGTTCGCGTACCCCACCCCCGGCGCCACCATGTACGAATACGGCACCGACCGGACGTGGATCTCTTCACGGGTGATGGTGAAGGCGATCGGCTGCTCCACCCCCACGCGCTGCACCTTCAGCTGCACCGACGTCCCCTTGGGACCGCGCAGCTCCTTCACCGCATCGTCGTCCGTCCACCCTTCGGCGCTCTTGCCGTTGATCTCCAGAAAGCGGTCGCCCACCCGCATCCCCTGGCGCTCGGCGGGGGTGCCGGGAAGGATGCTGACCGCCGTCACCCAGCCGTCGCGCGACGAGATCTGGATCCCCAGACCACCGTACTCGCCGGTGGTCTGCCGGTGCAGGTCCGCGTACTGCTCGGCGGTCATGAAGGTGGTGTGCGGGTCGCCCAGTTCGGTGAGCAGCCCCTCCACCGCCTTCTTGTACAGCTCGGCCTCGGTGTGCGGCTCCACGTACCGGTTCTGGACGAAGTTGATCACCTCGTCGAACAGGCGCGCGCGCTGAAACACGCTTTGCTGGCTGCCCACGTCCTGCTGCAGCAGCCAGCCGCCGGATACCACGGCCACCGCGCCCATCATGAGCGGCGCGACGACGGTACGCTTGAACCTCATCGGACCTCCGGACCACCTGCTGGGGATCAAAAAGGGGCGCGCGCACCCGGCGCGGCGTCCCGCTTACTGGCTGATAAACCCCGTTCCCACAAAAGTTTCTGGGAACCGCGCGGCCAGCGCGTGCCGCACCCGCCGCTGCACCTCGTCGCGCGGCGCCCCGGCGTCCACCCGCATGATCCCGGCCACCCGCGCCGCGTGCGCTCGGTAGGCGGCGGCCACCCTGCGGTGGAACTCCACGTCCTCCATCTCCATGCGGTCCGCCGACTTGCCCTCGGCCCGCTGCCGCGCGGCGCCCACCTCGGGGTCCACGTCCAGCAGCACCGTGGCGTCCGGCGTCACGCCGCCGGTGGCGATGCGGTTGCAGGCCGCCACCTCGTCCAGCGGCAGCCCGCGCCCGGCGCCCTGGTACGCCAGCGTCGACAGCTCGAAGCGGTCGGCGATCACGATCCGCCCCGCCGCCACCCCGGGGCGCACCACCTGCTCCACGAACGCGGCCCGCGCGGCCAGCATCAGGAACAGCTCGCTGCGCGCGGGCACGTGCAGCCCCACCTCGGCCAGCACCGTCTGCCGCACCCGCTCGCCAAGGGGCGTGGAGCCCGGCTCGCGCGCCACCACCACGTCCAGCCCGCGCTCGCGCAGCCACGCGGCCAGCAGCGCCACCTGCGTGGTCTTTCCGGAGCCTTCCACCCCCTCGAAAGCAAGGAACAGGCCGGGCCTGGGGTCGCTCGGGGGCGCGGATTCCATCGTCTGCGGGGGGGTGGTTGCGTGGGATCGGCAGGATCGAACGACAAAGCGGGGCTCTTCGTCGCGTGGGTTGCAAGCGAAGCGTACGTGTCGCGATTCCGAGCGAGGCGCCCCGGTCGCGTTCCGGATTTGCGCGGCGCCGACCGGGAATCTACTCCGCCGTGATCATGCTGGCCGCGGGGCTGGAACCCGGCGCCCGCGTTCACTCCATCACTCCATCACTCCGTTGTCCAAACATCCCGCCGGCGCGGCCTTTTACGGATCGCAATCGGGTGGATGATGTGCCCCGGCAGACTTCCGCCGCACCACCTCGATCCCTGCCCCTGCAACAAATGCGGATCCCGTCCCCTCGCCGAGAGCATCTTCTCTACCAAGGGACGCCTTCATCCTGCCGATCCCATCCGGTCCGCGTCCGGCCGTCGCACCCGCGTCCATCCAGCACTGCCGGCTTTCCCCGGCGGTTTTCAATTGCCGCCGCTCGGCAAGACGGGGTCTCGCGGCGCCGATTCCAGCACGATCCTCTCCAATCCGGTACTATCCGCGAGAGCGCGTGAGAATGGCCGGGACTGGCACCTGCGGTGGGCTGATGCGCACGGCAGGCGCCCGGCCCCCGTTCACCCGTTCACCCGTTCACCCGTTCACCCGTTCACCCCTTCACCCCATCACCCCTCACCGGCCCAGCAGGGCCAGGGAGAGCGAGACGCGCCAGAACGACTCGTCCAGCCCTCCGCCGTCGCCGCCGCGCCAGCCGCGCTCGCCCGACAGGTCCAGCGCCGCCGCGCCGCCGCTGAAGACGATGCCGATGCCCGCCGTGGCCGCGCGCTCGTCCGCGAAGTCCGCGGCCCCCTCGAAGCGGAAGGGGAGCTGCGACCAGCGCCCGCCGATGCGCACCGGCAGCGGCCGGCCGACGAGGCGCAGCGCCTCGTATTCGATGCCGCCGGCCACCTGCGCGGCGTCGCGCGCGCCCCCCGTGGCCGCCAGGTCCTCGTCCGCCGCGCCCCACCCCTGCCACCGGGCGGAGAGGGCGACCAGCGCCCGCTGCGCGATGCGCGCGCTTC
>JAHWJJ010000409.1 GCA_019348475.1 Gemmatimonadota bacterium
AGCGCGGCCAGCGCGGTCTGGCGGACCGATACCGGGCGGTGGCCCTCCCTGGCGATGTCCATCAGCATGGACGAGGCGAGGCCGCCGTCGGGGCCCAGCCGCTACAGTCCCTCCAGCGCCGCGATCACCTCGTACGGGTGTTCGCTGGACCCGGCGGCCCCGAGCAGCACGCGCAGGGTGGGCTCGCCCGGATACGTCCCCAGGGTGCGCAGGGCGTTGATGCGGACGATCTGCGCCGGGTCGTCCTCCGCCAGGCCGCGCAGCGTCTGCCACGCCGCCTGCCGCCCCACGCCCGAGGAATCCGCCATCGGCCCCGTCAGCGCGCGGGCGACGAAGGAACGCACCAGCGGCTCGGGGTCGGCCGCGGCGCGGAAGAGGGCGGCGGTGGCCGCGGGCTCCGGACGGCGGGCCAGGGCGTAGGCGGCGCGCCAGCGGATCTCCGGGTCCGCGTGGCGGATCCACGGCTCGATGGCGTCCACCGGGGTCGGGCGCCCCTGCCGCCAGATGGCCAGCAGCGCCGCGCCGGCGACCTCGCGCGCGCCGGACCCGTCCGCATCCACCGTCCGCAGCAGCGTTTCCAGCGCGGCACGGGCCTGCGGATGGCGGATCTTGCCCAGCGCGTACGCCGCCTCCGCGACCACAGTCGGCGCGGCCGCGGCGCGCGCGGCGTCGGCGTAGGGGACCAGGAGGGGGACGGCGGCGCTGTCGGCGATCTGCCCCAGCGCAAAGGCGGCGGTGGCGGCGACGGAAGTGTCGCGGTGCGCCAGCACGGGCCCCAGCAGCGCGACCCCCTCCGCCCGGCGCAGGTTGGCGAGCACCCATGCGGCCCTGCGCGCCATGGCCGGGTCGCGGTGCGCGAGCCCGGCGCGCAGGTAGCCCTCGTCGAAGTCGCGCCGGTCCGCCAGCCGCAGCAGCCCCGCTTCCGTGACGCCGTCGCCGGGGGATGGCGACGGCGGCCGCGATGGATCCGCGGCGGGGGCGCAGGCGGCGAGGAGGAGCGCGGCGGCGGTGAGGCGGACGGCGTTCATCGTCATGCCGGTTGCAGGGAGGCGCGGCGAAAGGCGTCCATCGCCTCCGCGGGAAGGGTGCGCGGGCGGCCGGAGCGGTCGATGGGCGTAAGCGCCGTGCGCGCGGTCACCAGACGCGTGGTGGACCCGTCCGCCTCCACCCGCTCGATCAGGTACGCGAAGGCGATGCCGCGCGAGCGCACCTGCTCGACCGTGGTGGTCACGCGCACCAGGTCGTCGTACCGGGCGGAGGCGTGGTAGCGCAGCGCGACGTCCGTCACGGCCAGCAGCACGCCGTCTTTCTCCACCTCGGCGTACGGTTTGTACATCCGCGCGATCAGGTCCGTGCGCCCGATCTCGCACCAGGCCAGGTAGTTGGCGTGGTGGATGATCCCCATCTGGTCTGTTTCCGCGTAGCGGGTGCGGAACTCGACGGCGGACGATGGCTGGATGCGCGGCGCGTCGGACATCCCGGGACGGAACGAGGGTGCGGGGTACGAACGTACGGGAACCGCGGACGATTCTACCCGGCGGCGCGGGGGGAGTCAAACGGCGGGGCCGGCGGCGGTCACTCGCGGCGATTGTTGGCTTCGATGATGTCGTAGCAGGTGCCGCAGGCCAGCGCGATCCCGGCGAACTCCTCGGCCGTATCGCTCCAGCCCCCCTCGCGCAGGCGCACGGCTTCGCAGCGGTCGCACCACGCGTCGGGGCGCGGATTGCCGGGATCCTCCGCGGCGTGAAAGCCCTGGTCCTCGCCGTCGAGCAGGTGCCCGCACACGTACGCAGGAAAGCTGGCACCGTGGCCGGCACACCGTACTTGCGCGTTCGCGCTGGCCGGCGGCTCATCGTTCCCCGCGCGGACGTCGGCGACGTGGTGCGGGGTGAACCACACGCGGATCCCGAACCGGGTCAGGCCGGGGTTGTGCGGATCGTTGGCGAGCGTTCCTGAGTACAGGATCTCGCCGTTCTTCTCCTCCCGGTGGTCGACGTGCGCCCACATCCGCTCCACGTGTGTGGCCGCCTGCCCGGCCGCATCGGACGCCACGATCTCCCAGAGCAGCTTGGCGACCCCGCCGGGCTGCACGGAAGAACGGATTTCCTCGTCCGGGAACCAGATCGGCCCCTTGCGCGACCGCCAGCTTTCGGCCACGTCCAGCACCCGCCAGCGATCCTCCTCCAGCGTGGCGAAGCGCGGCTGGATCGCGGGCTCCGCACGATCACGGTGCAGGAGCGGGGACACCATCTCCAGCACCCGCTCCACGTACACGCCGCCGCGCTGCTCCGCGGCCAGGGGATGAGCCGCATCCTCCACCACGAACGAGGGACGGTCGTTCCCCGAGCCCAGGCGGATGGTCACGGGGAGCCCCAGGGTCTGCGGATAGCCGGCGATCTGGTTGGCGATGCGGCCCGCGAAGGGCGGCTCCCGGTGGCGCTCGGGGTCCTCGTACAGCGCGTCGTACAGGCGGAAGTCGGCCTCGTCCACGGCGGCCCACACCCCCCACGCGTGCGGGTGCTCCTCGCCCTGCACCGGGATGAACACCAGCCCCCGGATGAAGAACCGCTCCCCGTCCAGGATCGCCAGGTCCATGTCCATCTGCCAGCGCTCCTCCCGCTCGGCGGGGTGCACCGCGTACCACGGATCTGGCCGGTCGTAGCCGATCTGGATCTCGCTCAGGTCGTGGAGCTGATCGCAGGCGGAGCAGCGGATCTTCATGGCTCGCGGTGGGTGGTGGGTGATTCGGGTGCTTGCGTCCGCAAAGATCGCGCGCCGGCCGCTTGTCGCACCCCCGGGCGCCGGGTAGCTTTGCCGCCCCATGGAGAGCAAGCCCGTTTACGTCGTCAGCGACATCCACCTGGGCGCCGTTCCCGAGCAGACGGAGCGCGCGTTTCGCCGCTTTCTGGACCACGTGGCGAAGAACGCGTCGTTCCTGTTGATCAATGGCGACCTGTTCGACTTCTGGTTCGAGTACCGCCACGTCATCCTGGCCGAGCACTACCGCGTGCTCGCCGCGCTGCGCGACGTGGTGGAGGCGGGGGTGCGCATCGCGTTCGTCGGCGGCAACCACGACGCGTGGGCCGGACCCTTTCTGCGCGACACCGTCGGCATCGAGCTGCACGAGGGGCCGGTGGAGATGGCGCTGGGCGGACGCCGCGCGCTGGTGGCGCACGGCGACGGCCTCGGGCGCGGCGACCTGAAGTATCGCGCCCTGAAGCGGATGATCCGCAACCCGGTGACCGCAGGCGCCTTTCGCGCGCTGCACCCGGATTGGGGGCGGCGCATCGCGCTGCTGGCCAGCAGCACGGAGCACAAGCAGAGCGGCGACGCGGCGGCGCGCGGGCGGGCGGCGTTCATCGAGGCGTGGGCGCTGGAGCAGATGCGCGCGGACCCGGGAATCGACCTGATCCTCACCGGCCATGCGCACGTGGCGGGCGTGCTGGAGGTGGAGCCCGGCCGGTTCTACGTGAACTCCGGCGCCTGGCTGAACACCTTCGACTACGTGGTACTCCCCCCCGGGCGCGGCGCCCCCGAGCTGCGGCAGTGGCCGGGGTGAGCCGGGCGTGCGCAGGCGGGTTTCCGTCGCGGTGGTGAGCCCCGCGCCGCGCGATGAGCGGATAAATCCGCTGCTGGGACAGCGCCGTCTCGGCTCACTTGCGCTCGCCGAACGGGGCTTGCCGCGCCAGCAGCTGGCGCCGGTGGCGCGGGACGAGTTCGTGTTCTCCAACACCGGCACCCGCGTGCGCTTTGTGCGGGGCGCGGACGGGGCGATCACCGGAATGCTGCTGCGCCCGCGCATCGGCCCCGAGGACCTGTCGCCGCGGACGCAGCAGTCGGTGGATTCGGCGCTCGCCGCCGCCAGCGCGACGGTGACCGTGCCGGGTGAGGTGCTGGACCGCTACGTGGGCGCGTACGAGCTGTCGCCGACGTTCGTGATCACCGTGCGTCGCGAGGGGAGCGTGCTCCACGCGCAGGCCACGGGCCAGCCGGAGGTGGCGCTGGTGCCGGAGAGCGAGACGCGCTTCTTCATCCGGGACGCGAACGCCACCATCGTGTTCGAGACCGACGCGTCCGGCGCCGTGGACCGCCTGGTGCTGCACCAGGGCGGCCGCCAGATGCCCGCGCCCCGGGTGCGGTAGCGCCGGCCGGCCTACTGCAGGTCTCATATTATGCAGAATCAACAGAGCCGGCCGAGTCTGCTCCTGGACGGAGAGACTCGGTCGGCTCTGCTTCGATCAGAGGGACGCAGGCCACCAGATCGGGCGAGTAGATTCCTCAGCCGGAGCGGAGCGATGTGCGATGCGGAGAGTAGCGGATGACGATCGATGAGTAACGCGAATCATCCATTCGCACCATGGTTCCGCGAATGACCGGCGGCCACTC
>JAHWJJ010000410.1 GCA_019348475.1 Gemmatimonadota bacterium
GAGGCGGTGGCGCTGGCCAACAACACGCCTTACGGGCTGGCCGCCAGCGTATGGACGGAGAGCATCAACCTGGCGCTGGACATCGCACCCAGGGTGCAGGCGGGGACGGTGTGGATCAACAGCACCAACCTGTTCGACGCCGCGGCCGGCTTCGGCGGCTACCGGGAGAGCGGGTTCGGGCGCGAGGGCGGCAAGGAAGGGCTGTGGGAGTACGTAAAGCCGCGGTGGGAGGCGGAGAAGAACGGCTCCGCGGCGCGAAAGGACGACCGCAAGGCGAAGGCGCCGAAGCCCGAGAAGGCGCGCGGCGGCGCGCCGTCGCTGCCGCCCATCGACCGGACGGCCAAGCTGTACATCGGGGGCAAGCAGGCGCGGCCGGACAGCGGCTATTCGCTGCCGGTGACCGGCGCGGGCGAGCGGCTGCTGGGCGACGTGGGGCTGGGCAACCGCAAGGACGTGCGCAACGCGGTGGAGGCCGCGCACAGGGCGTCGGGCTGGGCGAAGGGGACGGCGCACAACCGGGCGCAGGTGATCTACTACCTGGCCGAGAACCTGGCCGCCCGCGCGGACGAGTTCGCCCGGCGCGTAGCGCAGATGACGGGCGACGAGGGCGCCGCGGAGCGCGAGGTGGACGCCAGCATCCGCCGCCTGTACACCTACGCCGCCTGGGCCGACAAGTACGACGGTCTGGTGCACGCCGCGCCCATGCGCAACGTGACGCTGGCGATGAACGAGCCCATCGGCGTGATCGGCATCGCGTGCCCGGACGCGGCGCCGCTGCTGGGCTTCGTCAGCGCCATCGCGCCGGCGATCGCGGTCGGGAACGCGGTGGTCGTGGTGCCCTCCGAGCGGTGGCCGCTCGCCGCGACGGACTTCTACCAGGTGCTGGACACCAGCGACGTCCCCGGCGGCGTGGTGAACATCGTCACCGGCAATCGCGACGAGCTGGTGGAGACGCTGGCCGCGCACGACGACGTGGACGCGCTCTGGTACTTCGGCGGCGCGGAGGGGAGCACGATGGTGGAGCGGCTTTCCGCGGGGAACATGAAGCGGACGTGGGTGAGCTACGGCCGCGAGCGCGACTGGATGGACCCGGAGCAGGGCGAAGGGCGCGAGTTCCTGCGCCAGGCCACCCACGTCAAGAACATCTGGGTGCCCTACGGCGAGTAGGCGCCGCCGGTGGTTCCGTCACCCCTCTCCCGCATACCTTGCGGGACAGGGCGGGGGATCGCGACTCCCGAAGACCATTGCTCGCGCGGAATCAGCAGAGTCAATCAGATGAGGGTTCTGTGCACGCGCAGAACTCTTCTCTATTGACTCTGCTGATTTTTGTGAGGCGAAGTCCGGATCTGTCGTCCAGCCGGGACCACGGGGCGTGTTGTTGCGCCCCGTCTTTACTTCTCCTGGAGGAGGATAGGGATGTCGCGCGACCAGCCGGGGCGCGTGAGCCGCAACGTCGTGGAAACGCCGCCGACGGACGTATAGCTCCCCTGGATGGCGCCCTGCACGCTCTGCCCCTCGTACACGATGCCGTCGAAGGTGAGCGACAGGGCGGGCCGCTGGTACGTCCCCGAGACGGTGATCGGAACCGGGGCCGCGGCGTTCTCCTCCTTCGCGGTGCCGGTGCCGCTCACCTGTCCACCGGCGCCCTCCTGGAGGCGGAACTCCAGCCGGACGGGGTTCTGCCCGGTGGCGACGCTCGTCCAGTCCCCCGCCACCGAGCGCAGCTGGGCATCCAGGGAGTCGTTGATTTCCTTTTCCGTGGGACCCACGCAGGCAGTGCCCAGCAGCACCACCAGGAGCCCGGTTCCCACCGATGAGCGACGCATGGCAACGCCTCCGCTGAATGTGATTGCGACGACCGGCCGCCTCGGGCCGGGTGCGCAGTATACCCGCGCACGTGCTGGAGCAGCAAGCAAAATGTTTCCTGCCGTGCTCCGCTGCTCCGGGAGCGGAGCAGCCGCTCACGTTGCGTTCCCACGCCGCCTCCGACACCGGCTCGCGCGGAGGGCCGGCGCGTCAGCGTGCCCCGCTGCGGGCTTCGCCGGGCGAGGGAGTAGCGGGAGAGGCGGCGCGGGGAGGGTGTGCTCCTACGGGAGGGTTTCGCACTCCCGCCCTCCCACACTCCCGCACTAACGCACTAACGCACTAACGCACTAACGCACCCCCTCAAAACACGCTGACGTTGATGTACCGCCGCGGGTTCTGCCGGATGTCCGTGGTCAGCTGGTTCAGCCCCGCGACTGCGGCGTTCAGGTTCTGGTACAGCTGGTCGTCCTGGATCAGCTTGCCCAGCGTCCCCTCGCCCCCCTCGATGCGCTCCACCAGGCTGGCGACGGAGGTGCTGGCCTGCTGAAGCGAAGCGGTGGCCGCGTCCAGGCGCAGGCTCATGCTGTCGGTGCGGGCCAGGGCGCGCGCCAGCTCCGGCTGCGTGGTGGCGCCCTCCAGTCCCTGCGCCGAGCGGGTAAGGCTGCTGGTGAGCGCGTTCAGCTGCTGCCGCTGCTCCACCGCCAGCCCGGTGAGCGCCACCAGCAGCGCCTGCAGCTGCGCCGTGCTCGCCCCCACCGCGCTGATGTTCTCGCGCGAGAGCAGGTCCTGCGCCCGGTTCAGCACCGTGTCGGCGCCGGCGGAGAGCGTCTCGGCCGTCTGCGTGAGGGTGGCCGCCTCGGTGCTGGGCAGCACGGCGCCGTCCCTGACCCGCTCCGGGCTGTCGCCGGGCACCACCTCGGCCACCATGGACTGCAGCAGCCCGCCCGACACGATGGAAATTCGCGAGTCCGCCGGCACCGGGTACTCCGACTCCAGCTCCATGCTCACCCGCACCCCGTCACGGGTGATGGTGAAGTCGCGGATGCGGCCGATGTTCACGCCCTTGAGCTGCACCGGGTCGCCCTTGCGGATGCCGCCGGCCGACTGGACGATGGTGCTCACGTGGTAGCGTCCGCGAAAGGTGCCGGGGTCGGTCAGCGCGAACAGCGCCACCAGCACCGCCAGCACGCCGATCACCACGAACAGGCCCACGGAAACTTCGCGGCGCGGCTGGCGCATGGGAGCCATGGTGCGAAGGTCCTCGGTTGAAAGTCGTTTGCGCGGCGCCGCGGGCGCCGCGCCGTGTGCGCGCTGGATCATGCCGTCTCTACCATGTCGGCGTCGGGAACGTCGCGCTGCAGGAAGGCGCGCACCAGCGCGTCGCCGCTGTCCCTGAACTCGCTGGCCGTGCCCACGAAGCGCACCCGCCCGTGGTCCAGCATGGCCACCCGGTCCGAGATGGGAAGCGTTCCCTCGATGTCGTGCGTAACGATGATGGAGGTGACCCCCATCTCCTCCGCCAGCTGCGCGATCAGCCGGTGCACCACGGTGCCGTTCACCGGGTCCAGCCCCGTCACCGGCTCGTCGTACAGCAGGATCTCGGGCCGGCCCACGATGGCCCGCGCGATCCCCACCCGCTTGCGCATTCCCCCGGACAGCTCGGACGGAAGCTTGGCCAGCACCTTGGCCGGGTCCAGGTTCACGTGCTCCAGCGCGCCGCTCACCTCGCCCATCAGCCGCCGGTCGCCCAGCACGCGCTGCTCTTCGTCGCTCAGCCCCTGCGCCACGTTCTCGAACACCGACATGCTGTCGAAGAGCGCGGCGTTCTGGAACACGTACCCCACCTTGCGGCGGATGCGGGCCAGCGTCTTGCGGTCCGCGCGCGCCACCGAGTCGCCGTCCACGACCACGTCGCCCCGGTCGGGAACGATCAGGCCGATGGTCGTCTTGAGCAGGACGCTCTTTCCCGTCCCCGAGTGGCCGACCACGGAGATGGTCTCGCCGCGCGCGATCGCCAGCTCCACGCCGGCCAGGACGGGGTGGTCGAACGCCTTGTGGACGTCCCGGTACTCCACCATGGGCTCGCCGTTCATCCCCGGCCTCCTCAGTTCAGCAGCAGCGGGGGGAAGAGCGCGTCCAGGATGAGCACCGCCAGCGTCATGGTCACCACCGCCGAGGTGGTGTAGCGACCCACCCCCTCCGCGCCGCCGCGCGTGGCCAGGCCCATGTGGCTGGCCACCAGCGGGATCACGAACCCGAACGCGACCGCCTTGGCCAGGGAGTAGAACATGTCCCAGTTGTGCCAGAACAGCCCGGCCCCGTGCAGGAACGAGCGGTATCCCAGCCCCACGGTGGCCTGCGCGGCGATCATCCCCGCGAACACCCCCACCGCGTCGGCGATCCCCACCAGCAGGGGGACGGCGATCACGCCGGCGATCAGGCGCGGCGCCACCAGGGTGCGGACGGGGTCGCGCCCCAGCGAGTGCAGCGCGTCGATCTGCTCCGACACCTTCATGGTCCCCAGCTCCGCCGTGATGCGCGC